>CAYOFY010000046.1:3179-12809 GCA_964403465.1 uncultured bacterium | reverse complement strand
ATGACAACCGTGGTTGGGTCCCGATAGAAAGAATCGGGATGATAGAAAACATCAATTGCCACGGCAGAAACCCCGTAGAACGGGGCAAGCAGCTTGCAATGACAAAAAGCGGGAGAGACGGAGGTGCGGGAGGAATCTGCGACTGCCGGAAGAAATGTTATTCAACGTAGATATCTTTCCTGCCTGAAGAGAGAGATTCTTTCACTTTTTTTGCAAGAGTATCTTTATTGTCCTGTTCGGCGAGAGGACTTATCTCCACTTTTACGCCGGGTGGAACTTCAATGCCTGCTTCCGCCAGTTGTTTCCTGAAAAAATTCAACATCAGATTTTTCACTTCTTCCGGGGAATCGTCCCCTTCCTTATTTTTCAGCGGGGCAAACTCCTCGTCTCTCGGCGTTTCCACGCAGCAGACCTTTCCGGCCAGCGGAAGCGCATCAAAGATAAAGGTCTCAAATTTCCAGATTTCCTTCTCCATCCCTTTCCCCTGGCGAATCTTCTTCACCTGCCTGTGGTAGGGAAGGGCGTAGAAATTCTTATTCAGGTCTTTTATAAATGAGATGTTGATTAAATGTATGCCTATGCTGCCTGCCCAGAAAACTGGAATTCCACCGCTGTCCTTCATATCTCTCGCATCATCCGGCAGTTCCATGTATTCAATGATCCGGGGTTTGCCGTCAGCGATGACAAAATTTCCGACCCTTTCGTCGGGCGTCCTTTTTCTCACCACCTTGAGGGAGAAGTCGGCGTTCTCTCTTATGTGCCAGCCGAGGAAGAGCGGGTCGTCAACCTTCACAAGCGGATTGTCTATGTGGCAGTAGAAAATTCTTGTGATTCCCAGACTCTCCATTTGTGTCAGAAGACCGGACTGCCAGAATGACCGGAGAGAGCCTCCGTGGCCATCAGGGTTTGCAAGAAGAGACGTCCGGTCTTTAAGCACAAGTTTTCTATCCGGGGTCAAAGACGGGAGCATCTCCTGGCAGAAGAAAAAAACCTTTTCCCTGTCAAGCCCGAAGAAGCCGTTCTCAGCGAAAAACCGTTCTATCTCATCGTTTATTTCGGGATTTGTCATTATCAGGACAGGTATCCGTGCTCCATATCTTAAGGAGAGCGCCCGGATTTTTTCGCCGAAGAGCTGGAAGAGCGACTTGCCCCTGAGCGGCGAGATGGGATACATGCCTTTTGGATGCGGATATCCCAGTCTTGAACCCTGACCTCCGGCAACAATCATCACTGCTGTCTGTCCCTTGCTGATGCTCTCTTCCCCTGCAGGCAGGATACGCGCTTTTTCTTTGCGGGACAGACCTGCGTCAACAACCTCGGGCGGTCTTACCTCACCCCATCTGGCCGGTATATGCCCTGTTTTCCCGGAATATTTTTCAAAGAGTCTGAAGACAAGTTCAAAATTCATGCCCGATGCACTTTTCAAAAAACTCTTTTGGTCATCATCGGAAAGCATCAGCAGGTGTTTCTTTATATGAACCTGTTCATACCTTTCCATCAGAGAAATCAGTTCTTCCCTTTTCATGTTGCCCTGCCTCCGGAATATTTCAATCTTGTACCCGATATGGTATTTTATTATATTATGCGGCAGGGAGAAACAGCAAGAAAAAGGGTAATTGTTATCGGCGGACCTACCGGAGTGGGAAAGTCCTCCGTCGCTTTCAGGGTGGCTGAGGAGATCGGCGGCGAGATCATATCCGCCGACAGTATGCAGTTTTACAGGGAAATCAACATAGGTACGGGCAAGGTTCCCCCCTGGATGAGAGAAAAAATTCCGCATCATCTGATGGATTTTCTATCCCTGAGGGACAGCTTTGATGTATATGAATACGTGGAGATGGTTTCCGGGAAGGTGGATGATATACTCAAGAGGGAAAAGGTGCCGTTGATAGTTGGCGGCAGCGGGTTATACCTGAGGATTTTGATGAGGGGGATTTTCACCATACCAGATGCTGACAGGGAAAAGCAGAAGAAACTCAGGGAAATTCTTGAGAGGAAAACGACGGAAGCATTGTACATGGAGCTTGAAAAGGCCGACCCCGCAATGCTTGAAACGATTCATAAGAACGACAGGAAGAGAATCCGGAGGGCGCTTGAGGTCTATCACCTCACGGGCAAGCCCATGAGTTCATGGCAGAAACAGGAAACGGAAGGTGCATTTGGCAGGGAAACGGACACGAGGTATTTCATACTGACAAGAAACAGGGAAGAGATGTATAATAGAATAGATCAGAGAGTTGACAGGATGTTTGAGGACGGCTGGATAGAGGAAGTGAAGCGGCTTAAGGAAGGTGGTTATGCCGGATACTTGAAGGAGAAGGCGCCGATAGGATACGCGGAGATTATGGAGCATCTTAATGGCAGTCTCGGCGTCGGCGAACTGAAAGACCGCATAAAGCGGAAGACAAGAAACTTTGCCAGGAGGCAATTGACCTGGTTCAGGCGTGAGAACGGCGTATGGATTGAACTTGAAGGGGATGGCGGCAATGCCGTGGAAGAAATAGCAGGGGGTTCTGAGAGGAACGAATGAGAAACTTCAGTTACGGCGCTGTATATATGAATCAGATTCCCGCAACCGGGGATATTCCGGCGGACTATGCCAGACAGGAAATCGCGCTTGCAAAGAAATGCAAATGTCACCACATGTTTTTCTTTGTGGATTTTGACGGGCTGATGATTTACCCTTCCGGCTTTGTTCCCCAGGTTGAGCGGCTCAAAGGCAGGGATCTGCTGGCGGAACTTGTAAGCGAGTCTCACAAGGCAAAACTGAATTTTACAGCCTGCTGGATGGGAATGCATGTTCAAACCTACCTGGGAAGAGAGCATCCTGATTGGCAACTTCTCAGCATTGAAGAATACAGGAACCAGCAGCAGGGCAGAATGGGGGCGCTCTGCATCAACAGCCCGCACCGGGAAATACTCCTTAACCAGTTTGAAGAGGTTATCAGAAATTATGGTGTCCAGGGGATTTATCAGGACGGACTCTATTTCCCCGAGCCATTTTGCTTCTGCAGGTACTGCCGGGAAAAATACCGTAATACCTTCGGGAAGGAGATGCCTGCGGAACTCCTGGACCAATCCAGGGCAAAACTTCGTGAAGAAAGCCTGGTCTCTTATGCGAGGGAAGTCCGGAAGGTGATAGACAAAACCGATCCTGAAGTATTTTTCTTTCTGGACTGTCACGGGTCTATCATAGGCATGGTTGATTCAAGAGAGGCGATCCACAGGACCTGTGAATTTGCCGACAGTTACATGCTGGAATGCTACTATGAAATAATAAAAGAACAGCCGTACTATGTAGGAATGGAGACACAACTGGTAAAAAGCGAGACCGGAAGACTGGTCATTTCGCCCAAATGGATAGCCAAGAATCCGGACTCGGACTGTGTCGGTTTGCCGGAAGCCGGCATAAAACTCTGGGCATTTCAGGCACTGATGAACCAGGCTCTGCCGGCCTTCATAAATCAGAATGTAACCGGATGCGATATCAGGACAGTCAGGACGGCCGGGAAAGTCTTCGGCGACATAGAGAAATTGAGGCCTGTCCTTAAGGATGCAAAAAAAATAAAGTACGCCGCATTGGTTCATTCTCTGGACACAAAACTCAACACCCTGCCTTATAAGCCTCGTGAACACAGGCAATATTTTGAGGGGTTTTATCAATTGCTCCTGTCAGCCGGTATTCCATTTGACGTCATTTCAGAGAAAGATATTTTGAAAGGGGGGCTGAAAGATTACCGCACGGTTATTCTGCCAAACGTCAGATTCATGAACGATGAAGTTTCAAATGCCGTTGAAGAATATGTCAGGTCAGGTGGGGGGGTGGTGATGACCTGCAGAACTTCGCTTGAAGATGAAAACGGCAGGGAGAGAGGAGATTTCAGTCTGGGAAAAACAGCAGGTATAAGATTCATTGAGATGCGGAACAACAAAAAGAAATACGGCATAGAACGTGCAATTACCCATTATTACAGGGTAACAAAAAGACATTTTATCACTGAAGGCCTGTCAGGCAGAACATATTCGTTCAATGGAAACATTGATTATGCAGGTGTGGAACTGCTTCCCGGCACCGAAGTAATTTTAGGACTTGCCGGCTATGATGAAAAACTGGTTAAATCCGGCAACTTTTTTATCTCATATCCGTCCGAAGGAATATCCGGGGACCCTGTTGTGGTAATTAGGAAAGGGAAGGGCAGGGCAGTTTCAGTGCTGGCTCCGCTTGACCGCATATTCTGGGAATACGGCTGGCCGGAACTCTACGATATTCTGAGCAGGGCGGTAATCTGGAGTGCCGGGGCAAAGCCAATCGTAGAGATTGGATGTCCGAAAACCGTTCACACAGCAATTTTTGAGAAAGGCGATACCGTTACCATACTTCTCTTGAATTATACTACCAACCAGTTGTACAGCATTGGTTTTCCCGGTTACTATACGGCAAAAACGGAACAGCTTGGACGCGGCTGGCCTGTCCAGTTCTGTGTGCCTCTCTCGGATATAAAGATTTCAATTCAATCGGACAGCAGAAAGATAAAAAGGATATGGACTCTTTCAGGACAGAAGGTAAAGTTTGAAAAGGGCGGGAGGAAACCGGAAAGGTTGGGAAGTATATTGACCTTACCGAAACTTGACGAATACGAGGCAATTACCGTTGAATATCAAGCAGGATAATCGGGGGGGAATATGATACCGAGATATACGAGACCGGAGATGTCTGCGATATGGAGCGAGGAGAACAAGTTCAGGAAATGGCTGGAGATAGAGATAGCGGCCCTTGAGGGCTGGAGCAAGATAGGAGGGGTTCCCTCGGAGGCCGTGGAGAAGATAAGAAGAAAAGCAAAGATTGACGTTGCGAAAATCCAGGAGATAGAGAAGGTGACCAACCATGACGTTATCGCTTTTGTTGAACAGGTCAGCGGAACCGCCGGGGAATCCGGACGTTATATCCATTACGGGCTGACATCTTCGGACATACTTGATACCTCTCTCGCCCTGCTGCTCAGGGAATCCGGTAATATACTGCTGGATGATATGAAAGGGCTTATGGCTACTATGAAGGAAAATGCCCGGAAGTTCAGCAAGACAGTTGTGATGGGCAGAACCCACGGCATACATGCCGAGCCGGTAACCCTCGGATTCAGGTTTGCCGGCTGGTATCATGAATTTTTGCGGAATTACCGCAGGATGGAATCGGCAGTCAGGGAGATAAGCGTGGGAAAACTTTCAGGCGCGGTGGGCACCTTCTCAAACATTGACCCGAGAGTTGAGAAATATGTATGTGAAAAATTTTCTCTTGAAAGGGAAAGATTTTCCACGCAGGTTATCTCAAGGGACAGGCACTCGTATTTCCTGAGCGTACTGGGCGTCATAGCGGCTTCATGCGAAAAGGTGGCCCTCCAGATACGACTCCTGCAGCAGACGGAAGTGGGCGAGATGGCCGAGCCATTCGGCAGGGGCCAAAAGGGCTCTTCGGCCATGCCGCACAAAAGAAATCCCGTATTGAGCGAGAGAATATGCGGACTTGCGAGGGTGGTGAAAAAGAACGTGAACGCCGGGCTGGAAAACGTGAGTCTGTGGTATGAAAGAGACATAAGCCATTCTTCGGCAGAACGGGTTATCTTCCCGGAATCCATCATGCTGCTGGATTATATGCTGACACTGCTGGATAAGATTTTAAAAGGGCTGGACGTCTTTGACACCAATATCCAGAGGAATATTGCCCTTACAGGCAGGGTCTTCTTCTCACAGAAGTTGCTGAACGCCCTTGCCATGAAAGGACTGCCGAGGGAAAAGGCATACAAGATGGTGCAGGAGATGGCGTTTGAAGCAATAAAAACAGGAAAGGATTTTGTCGGACTGGCAAAGGAATCTTCCGAGATAAAAAAGCATTTCACCTCCGAAGAGATGAAGAAGATTTTTGATACGGGGCTCCTGCTGAAGAACCTTGATAAGCTTTTTGAAGAACTCAAATGAAACATTACCTTATCACCCTGAACGGCTACGGTGAACTGCTGAGAAAAAATTTCAACAGCAAGTCCCTCTTTGATTATGCAAGGAAAGACAACTTTAACACTATTGCCCGCAGGGGCGAGAAGGGCTACATCTACCTCGGCAAGACGCTTGAAAAATCATACTATTCCCTCTTTGACGAAGAGAAAAACTTCCCCGGGGAAGCATTTGTAAGGTTTTCCGCCCTGAAAATACCACACGAAAAGCAGACGTTTTTCCTTGCGAGATTTCTGATGCAGGTTGACGGCAGGGTGATAGAAACAGATGTCAATCTGTCGGATAAGGAGACTGCAGGACTTCTTGACGTTTTTTCCGCTCCCGGCAAGGAAATTGAATTCTATGCAACGGACAGAGAACCCATAGCAGGTTTCAGGAAGGAGTTTCCACTGGAGCCGGTCGTATTTCCGGATGACCTGAAGGGGAAAAGATTCGCGGAGTATCTGTACGGGAACAATGAACTGGCGGATATCAACTCCCTGATAGATTCCTCCGTAAAAATCCTGTCCGAAAATCCCATAAACAGGGTCAGGGAAGACCTCGGGGAGATTTCAGCCAACCTTCTATGGTTATGGGGTCCGGGCAGGGACATGAAAACACCGCCCTTTTCCGGCAGAGTGAACAGGAAAACGTTCTATCTCGTTTATGAGGGAAAAGTGCTGCCTCTGGCTGAACTGCTGGGTTTTGAAAAGATTTCGGATATAAAAGCCGGTGCAGACGGTTCCCTCATGTGGATTAACACTTCCCTGAAGGCAGAAGACGGAGCTGCCGCGTGGCTTAGAAAATTTGAGAGTTTTGACAGGGATATTCTTGGAAAGGTATCGGAGGAATACATCAAGGGGGAATGCAGGGTGCTCCTTATATTTGACGGTTTCATGTCACGGGATGCCGGGACAAGAAACAGCTGGGGTGTTGTTATAGCGGCAGCAGAAAGGCCTCTCTTCGGGTTCCGGCTGAGAAGATACTTCAGGCACGGCAGGATTGTTCTGGGGAAATTCCTCGGTTGATATGGAAAATGCTTACATTGCAATCGGCAGCAACAAGGGAGACAGAACCGCAAATATTATCAGGGCGCTGAAGCATATTGAGAAATATGTGCTGGTCACAAAAATATCTTCGTTCATAAAAACCCCCCCGCAGGAAGGGGCGGACGGCGGTTTTTTCATGAATGGCGTCATTGAGGTGAAAACTGCTCTTCCTCCGGGAAAACTTTTCCATGCTCTCCAGGATATTGAAAAAAAATCCGGAAGGGCTTTCCCCCACGGCAGGGGAGATGAAAGGGAGATAGACCTGGATATTATTTTTTACGGGGACAGGATTATAAGGACAGAGGAGATGCAGGTTCCGCATCCAAGGTACAGGAAAAGATATTTCGTGGTGTACCCTCTTTACCATATAGCGCCGGACCTCAAAGACCCGGAAACCAAACAGACCGTTTACAGCATATATAAGGAACTGACAGAATGAAGGTAGTCTCAACAATATCCGAAGCAAGAGTGATCATGAAAGGCGCAGGGGCAGGTGGCAGGACCATAGGTTTTGTTCCCACGATGGGGGCCTTGCATGAAGGGCATCTTTCACTTGTCAAATCCGCAACCTCAGATTGTGATTTCACCGTGGCGAGCATTTTTGTAAACCCCATACAGTTCAATGACACGAAAGATTACAATACCTATCCGAGAGATGTGAAAAAGGACCTGGCACTGCTTGAGAAAGGAGACATTGACCTGGTCTTCATCCCTTCTGTTGAAGAGATGTACAGGGAAAATACCGTCACGTATGTCTCCGTTGAAAAACTCTCCGGAGTTCTGGAAGGCAGACTGAGACCCGGCCATTTCAGGGGGGTATGTACCGTTGTCTCCAAACTGTTTAATATCATTGCGCCGGACCGGGCGTATTTCGGCTGGAAGGATGCCCAGCAGTTGATTATTATCAGGAAGATGGTAACTGACCTTGATATCCCTGTGGAAATAATCGGATGTCCGACCATAAGGGAAAAAGACGGTCTTGCGGTCAGTTCCCGGAATATTTTCATAGGGTCCGGGGAGAGGGATAAAGCTCTCTGTTTGTATAAGTCCCTGAAAATGATAGAAAACCTTGTGTTGGGGAAGGGGATAAGGGATACGAAGGTTTTGCTTGAAGAAGGCAGGAAAATCATAAGCAAATATCCGGATGTTGAACTTCAGTACCTTGAGATAGCGGATATGGAAAATCTTGAACATGTTGAAAGGGCGGAGGGCAGGGTGCTTGTGCTCGGCGCTATAGGACTCTCCCGCGTCCGTCTCATAGACAACCTTATTCTCTCCGTATAGACTGTATCACACGCCTTTTGTGCGCCCTGTCAATTACAAATAAAAATAATCAAACCAGACTCTTTAGCCGGATCCTAATCATTGAGCGAATTATCCAGATAGGAATTGATGACTTTCCAGAAAATTTTCCCTTTACTTGACACCTGATACTCAAGCACCATCCAGCCGCCTATGTGCCCGTCTTCAAAATAAGCCCGGACCCATCTGGTTGATACCACATATATGTCTCTCTCCGAGGCAAATCTCATCACTCCGCCCATTACCCCTTTATACGGTATAAATTCATTATGTTTCATCAGATCGGCCTTTATGTCCATGACAGGGTTCTTTAATCCTTTCTTCTTCAGTTCCGCTATCTCTTTTGAAGAAAGCGGCGGCTGATACAGGGATTTGTTTTTGTAGTACGTCAGGGAGGCCTGCAACATGGTATTCCTGTCCTGGATTGTCTGGTTTTCCACGGCCATTTCCTTAACCTTGTCTATTATTGCCCGTCTCTCATGTTCAGAGATATTCAAGGCTATCACTGCCCTGAATATGAGGAATATCAGAAGAAGGTTCAGTATCGCCAGAATGATGATAAATCTTCCCTTCAACAGCAATGCTTCAAACGTATCCTTCACATGCTTCTTTTCATCCATTTTCTATTCTCCGAGGATTTTCCGCACTATTGATGTTGTTGTACACCTGTGGTTTTTCACCTTGCAGAGATTGCACCGTTATCTTCCCAGACGATATCAAAATCATCCTGCCATCCATTTTTTTCATTTTGAGAGAAGCCGCCATCATCCTTCAGATTATCCGCAACGCTGTAAACAATGAATCCTTTATCTTTCTTCCTGTAGATATAGTTCTTGCCTGTAAACGGGTCTAAGGGAAGAGCAGGAATTATTTCCGGTGTCAGTTGCCTGAGTGAACTCACAAACTTTCCGTGCTTTTGCCTGTAGATTCTATTGGCAAGCCCGATTTCCGCTGCGCCAAGGCAGGCTTTAGTACGTGCTTCCTGCTTGAACCACCCGGTAAACATGCTGGTATTTTCAGGTAATAATATTTCGTGGCTTAAAATAGCCTCTTCCTTCGGCGCCTTTCTTATTTCGTCATCAATCTTCTGTGTTTCTTTTCTTGCTTCCCATAAAGGGCTTCTGGTTAAATTAAATACAGTCAATATTTTATCGAGATAGAAGACCTCCTGCATATCAACAAATACCTGAGGGGTTTCATACCCGCTCTTAAGATATGCTTCCTTAAGAGCAGTCCGTTTTTCCTGCAGCCGCTTTTCAGTTACCGCAATTCTCTGGGTATTGTCTCCGGGCAT
>CAYOFY010000046.1:0-3079 GCA_964403465.1 uncultured bacterium | reverse complement strand
GTCTCCGGGCATTCCATGCTTGATCATGCTGGCGCTTATTTCAGTTTTTATTTCGTCAATAAGGGCCTGATATAATTTTGAATCACCGTCGCCCTTCTGGATTATCTTTTCCAGAGAAGCCGTGGCGATAGCGTCCAGAGCCATTCTGACCATCTGGGATATAAGAAAGGGCTCGTCCGATATGGATTTTCCCAGCCTCAAGCCAGTAATGCAGGCGTTCAGCGCATTATCAATAGAACCGCAATCTGATTCTATTGTTGCTTTTGCACACAGAAGCCGGGCGCATCTTCTCATTTTAGGCAGCAGGGAAAAGGATAAAGTGCCATCAGGAAACTCAGAAATCCATTTTTGTAAATCATCCCTGGTTAAAGACCTGCTTTTCATCAGGGACGCTTCATCCAGAAGTTGATACATTCGGATAAACTCCGGGTTGTGCAGAATTAAATCCATGACCTGTTTCTTCTTCGCCTCAGGAACCTCCTCCCATCTTATGCTTCCTTCAGCCGGGAAATATTCCCATTCTTCTTTGTGCTGTTGATACAGGCCATCTATTATTTTGAAAACTTCTCTGAAGACCAATGAGCCGTTTTCTTGGTCAGGTATTTCCTGCAGGTTGAGTTCTTCCACTGTGGTGGGTATACCTGCCTCTCGCAGTTTCTGGAGTTCTGCTTCCAGAGATGAAACGGCAGGCTGCTTTTCAACCGTTTTCTGAGGAATACAGCCGAAAAGCAAAACCACGAAAAGCAGTGGAAAGAAAAATTTCTTCATAATTATCTCACCTGTTTCACTTAAATCTTACCACTATTTAAGTAATTTTGGAATAACCGTGTTTTTTACGTAAGCGATAAATTTGAGGAAGAGAAATACCAGCAGTGCAAATGAGGCGATGGCCAGAGGTGTGGCTGACCACAAGGGCATACGACTATATAGAAAGGCACAGCACCAGGAAAGAAAATAAAGCAGGTAGATTCCTGCAATAATCGTGAATACAGGAAAGATGATATTCAACAAATCTTTTTTTATCTCCTGCTTTTGTCCCAGAACATCCTTCTTCAGCGATTTTCCAAAGTCTCTCATGTTACCGCAGTTCTTGCAGGCGGCAATATTGCCCGGGTTATCATAACTGCATTCTATACAGACCCATATCTCGCCTCTTTTTATCCTGTTTTCCTTTTCTGCAATTTTTATTTTTGAGGACAACCCCGGAAGGCCTTTTACCTTATTCATCTCAGATATTTCGTCCGCCTGACGGTAGCAACCAATGGCTTTTTCATATTCAGTTTTTTTTACATATAAATCGCCGAGTTCAACAAGTGCCTTGTAAAGAAGCGCAGGTTCCCTGGCATTATCTACAATCTCTAATAGCCTTTCTATCTCTACTTTTTCCTGCAATCTTGCATTCAGGTCATCCACTTTTGCCTCGGACTTTTGCATAAGAAACCATACCACGAGCGGTATGGGAATGAAGAGAAAGCCGATAAAGAAAAGTCCCTTCAAGACTCCTATCACTGTGAGAAAAATGAGAATGACTATGATTGATTCAATCAGGTAGAATCTTTCGGATGTTATGTCTCCGTAACTGGACCAGTACCAGAACCACCAGGCCTCAAGAGTGAGCAGGATTAAGGGAATATACAATACCAGCATTTTGAATAGCGCTTCACCAAATGCCCCGGCCATATCTAACCTTCACCCCCTCTCACTTGATTTCGTTGTGCGGGAATATTCAAATGCAATATTCCGTCAAGAATACTACAAATGTTCTGTCTCAATTACTATTTGCGGAGAACATTGAGGATTTCTCCGATATACATCCTGTGATAATCCTTTGCCGGATAATTGGTTTCTATTGAAGGGTCCAAAAAATTTGCCGGATTGATATCCTGAAAATATATCTTCCTGCATTCAATAATCAGCTTTACCTCTTTGAAAGATATGCTGCCTTTGGGTGTTTGAAATGGAGTCAGCCCGGTTTTTTTGATTTTATCCGTATCACGTCCTGAATGGGCCCCGCAAAATTCAAGAACGCCGCGGTATTTTTCTTCAAAGAAGGATAGTGTAAAAAGATGGTTTTGTTCCACAAATTTGTATGTGTATCTGACGGGTCTTATGAAAGCAAGACAGACATCTTTGCCCCAGAGGACACCAAAACCACCCCATGAGGCAGTCATCATATTGAACGATTTCATATTGCCGGCAGTTATAAGCATCCATTCCTGCCCTATAAGTTTAAATGTATTCGCTTCTATCAACTCCGGCCGTGTTTCTCTGAGCATATTTGTCCTCCTTGTCTATACAGAAAGCGGCATACATATCTTATCCCGCTTCACGGAAAAGTCAATGGTTCTTGAGAGGGAAGGAAGACAAAATGGGCAGGAAAAACTATTTGTGATTAGCGGATGATGGATTTTTCCCTGTCAATGAGGTATTTCTTGAAATCTCTTCCCAGCAGGTAATCTCCGTAATCGCCGTTTTTCTTTATGACCCTGTGGCAGGGAATTGCTATCGGGCGGGGATTCTTTTTCAGAAAGGAGGAAACGTATCTTGTTTTCCCCTTAAGTCCGGACTTTTCCGCAAGTTCGGAATAACTGATTGTTTCGCCGAAGGGGATCTTGCAGAGTGCTTGCATAATCCTGCACATTATAGTATCGTTCCTAATTTGCTGTTTTGACATGAAAGGTGTTTTGTAGTAACATTAAACGCCTTGTTCGTGGAATTACATGGGCAAGCCCGTGGTTACTCAACAAGGACCCCGATAAACTGAATCGGGGTACTCTACCGCGCATTCATCCACGGACATGCCCGTGGCTTTCTGCGAAAACGAGTAAATGAAAAAAGCAATTATATCACAGATAAAGTTTGACAGGAAAGGGCTTATTCCCGCCGTTGTTCAGGATGCCAAAAGCGGCGAGGTTGTCATGGTCGGATACATGAACGCCGAGGCGTTTTCAAAGACCCTTGAAACGGGAATGATGTGTTATTACAGCAGGAGCAGGAATAAACTGTGGATGAAGGGCGAGGAATCCGGCAACTGCCAGACGGTAAGGGAGATGTATATTGATTGCGACAACGACACTCT
>CAYOFY010000045.1:0-12955 GCA_964403465.1 uncultured bacterium | reverse complement strand
ATCGCGGAGATGATGTATGCCACAACGACAGACGATATTATTCCCCAGAAAATGATACGGGGTGCCATGTTCCTGCGTTCGTTCATCTTGAGGGCGTTAAGCGTGGACGACAGCACCGTGGTTCGTATATCCGCTGACCATACGTACTGCATGCCGAGAGATGAATAGCCGTATGGGCCAATCAATCCCGGAGGCAGCGTGTATGCCGTAAAGTCAGGAGGGGTGCACTGAGGCCTGGCAAAACCTATCCCTGCCTGGGCAATAATTTTCCCGAGGGAAACGAACACGACATGGATAAAGAAAATGAACAGCATTATGACAAATAAGGGCATTCCCATGCAGCGCAGAAATCCCGAAAGGATAAGTACTGAAATTATCCATCCCAAGAAACAAGTCTTGTAAGAAAGCATCTCGCTGCTGTCGTCAATCTCCTCCCTTATGCCAGCCGCTTTAAGGAAGATATCAGCCAGATGCCGCCTTGAAAGAAAGATGATATACAGAAAGAGGGTTATCATCGCGCCGCCCCCCTGGAAGGAAGTGGCGGCGGAACTGCCTCCGAAAACCTCGTTGCCTCCGGGCAGCGAATATCCGGACATGTTGCTTACGCCTGTCTGTATCTTTGCCAGAATATGGAAAATGAAAAGAGAAAAGGCGATATTTACAGGCAGGAGATAGGCAAAAGCGATAATGGTAAAACTGAACAGGAATACCAGGTCATCAGTGCGCCTGAAGATGGGTATGAGGCGAGCAAAATTTATCCTGAAGGTTGGCAGAAAACACGTAAGACCGTTCAGTGATACGAGGACAAATGCCAGGATGAATCCAGCCCACATGAGAGGATTCTTGAAGATGGACGGCAAACGCTCCTTTTCGGAATGTTTCCTCGTGACCTCCAGGGGCATTACGGCAAGCGGGAAGGTCAACCGTTCGTTTTCCACCCATTGTTTCCTGAGCATGACGGCGAGGCAGATGCTGAGAAAGGTAAAGGTGAGGATGAGCCCGAGCCAGAACAGCAGGGGCTTTAACCATGAAAGATAGTATACAGGGGCATTGACGGGCCTGCTCTCATAGAAGAAAGCTACCGCCTGCCGGTTCGTGTTGAGAATCCAGGGGCCCATCCTGTTGAGGAGGGAGCCGGCGCATGCATCAGGCGAAAATTCAAAATAATTAACCCCGGCTATCGCCGGGAAAAGGTTGCCGATGACTCCCCAGCTGGGTATTACGCATGCAGCCGACACCATCATGAATATAAGAACAAGTTCTGAGGAAGAAAGAAGAAATTTGCGGTTAACGAACGATAATATGCCGGTGACAATTATCGCTATGAAAAGGAAGAAATACGCACCTGCCGCAAGAAAGTCGGAGGTGAGCCCCACCGCCTGCGTATTAATCAAAAACGGGTCAAGGATACTTAGCGCGATTGAGAAAATAATACCTGTGATAAACGCTCTTTTCATTTGAATAAATATGCCGAATTACGAAGCCAATCTATTAAATCACTCCTCTTTAATTCTGTCAACCATATATCCATAATTATTTTGACTGATTGTCCGGGTATATGGTATATTCTTTCTGACGGTTGATAACCGAAATCTTAAATTGAAAAACAAAACGACGGAGGGAAAAGAATGGACAAGGAAAAGGCGTTGGACATAGCAATCGGTCAGATAGAGAAGGAGTTCGGCAAGGGCGCCATAATGCGGCTGGGCGAAAAGACGGCTGTGGATGTTCCCGTCATTTCAACCGGCGCCATCTCCCTGGATATTGCCCTGGGAACGGGAGGAATCCCGCGCGGAAGGGTCACCGAGATTTTCGGGCCCGAGTCGTCCGGCAAGACGACGCTTGCCCTTCATATTCTGGCCGAAGCGCAGAAAGCCGGAGGCCAGGCGGCTTTCATAGACGCCGAACACGCGCTTGACCCGGGATACGCCAGGAAACTGGGCGTCAAGCTGGAGGATATGCTCATCAGCCAGCCCGATACCGGTGAACAGGCGCTTGAGATTACCGAGTCGCTTATCAGAAGCAATGCCATAGATGTCATCATAATAGATTCCGTCGCTGCCCTTGTTCCCAAGGCCGAACTTGAAGGGGAGATGGGCGAAAGCATAATGGGCCTGCAGGCGCGGCTGATGTCCCAGGCGCTGAGGAAACTAACCGGATACATAAGCAAATCGCAGACATCCGCCATCTTCATCAATCAGTTGAGGGAGAAGATAGGCGTATTTTTCGGAAATCCCGAGACCACTCCGGGAGGAAGGGCGCTGAAGTTCTATGCTTCGGTGCGCCTGGACGTCCGGAGGATAGAGAGCATAAAGAGCGGACAGGAAATCGTCGGCAACAGGGTGAGGGTCAAGGTGGTCAAGAACAAGGTTGCGCCGCCGTTCAAAGAGGCGGAACTGGACATGTACTACGGAAGAGGGATATCCAGGGAGAGTTCCCTGATAAATGCGGCATTGCAGTACAAGATAATTGAGAAGAAGGGCGCGTACTTTCAGTACGGAGGCGATTCCGTCGGGCAGGGAATTGAAAATGCCGTTGAGACACTCAAGCAGAATGAGAAATTATATTCGGAAATTGATTTGAAAGTGCGGGATGCGGCCGGACTGAAGGTCAAGAAAGCGGAAAAGTGACGTTTTTTGTCACCCCTGCGGATATTAAGCAGGGGCTGAAGGAGACAAAAAAATGAAAGAGATGGGAATAGGACTCATCGGGTACAAGTTCATGGGCAAGGCGCATTCCCATGCGTACAGGGATGTCGGTCTCTTCTTTGATTTGCCGGTAACGCCCGTGATGAAGGTCCTGTGCGGAAGGGCTGAGAAGCCACTGAAAATCGCCGCTGAAAGGTTTGGCTGGCAGGAGTATGAAACCGACTGGCGAAAAGTTGTGAGAAGAAAGGACATTGACATGGTTGATATCTCAACCCCGCAGGATACGCACAGGGATATCGCAGTGGAAGCGGCAAAAGAGGGAAAGGCGCTCTTCTGCGAGAAGCCGCTTGCCCTGACTATCAGGGAAGCATACGAGATGGCTGAGGCGGCCGAGAAATACGGCGTCAGGCATGCCGTATGTTTCAACTACCGCAAACTGCCCGCCATAGGGCTTGCAAAGAACCTTATATCCGGCGGGAAACTCGGCAGGATCTACCACATGCGCGCCGTGTATCTCCAGGACTGGATAATAGACCCGGAGTTCCCGCTCGTGTGGCGGCTGCAGAAGGAGATTGCCGGGAGCGGTGTGAACGGAGACCTCAACGCGCATCTTATAGATATGGCAAGGTATCTTGTCGGAGAATTTGAGGAGGTTGCCGGGATGAGCGAAACCTTCATAAAGGAAAGGCCTCTCCTGAAGGAAACGGGGGTGCTTGAGACGGGAATCAAGGATAAGCAGAAGGGCGAGAAGAAAGGGAAGGTCACCGTTGATGACGCCACCCTGTTCCTCGCGAGGTTCAGGAACGGCGCAATCGGCTCTTTTGAGGCGACAAGGTTTGCGGCAGGAAGAAAGAACGGCCAGAGGTTTGAGATCAACGGGAGCAAGGGAAGTATCGCATTCAACCTTGAAAATCTCAACGAACTGCAGGTTTACAGCACCGAGGACCCAGAGTATGCCCAGGGCTTCAGGACAGTCATGGCAACGGACGCCTCGCATCCCTATGCCGCAAACTGGTGGCCCGCGGGACACATAATCGGATACGGGGAATCCTTCGTCAACATGGTAGCGGACGTTCTGACATCGGTTGCAAGGGGAGAGAATCCAAGCCCTGACTTTTACGACGGGATAAGATGCCAGGAGATTTTGAACGCCGTTGAAGAATCCGCAAGCAGGAAAGGATGGGTGCGGATACCCCATTGAAAACATGTCATTCACAGGGAACTAAAACCTTTTCCTGATTTTTGCATCTAATATATTGACAGTTCAAAAAGGATGCCTGAACTTTTCAGGAAAAGGAGGAGGAAAGATGAACAGGAGAAATTTTGTGGTGCTGGGGATTGTGGCGGGTGTTATTGCGGCGGGCGTGCTGTCCCGCACGCTCAGGTTTTCATGGAGGTTTTCCGCGGATAAGACGGCTTATCAGACACCCTATATTTTTACGGGAGAGAATAACGGCGTGCTGACATTGCAGAATGCGTTTGTTCAGGTTGCAAAGTCGGTCAAGCCGGCCGTGGTGCAGATAACAACTGAAAAGATGGTCACCATGCGCTACTGGGACCCGTTCGGGGATATGGAGGGGTTTTTTAACAATTCACCGTTTGAGGATTTTTTCGGAGCGCCGAAAAGACGGCAGGACAGTAGAAAAACGTATCAGCAGAAACAGCAGGGACTCGGCTCCGGATTCATCGTTGACGAAGAGGGACGCATAATCACCAACAACCACGTCATAACCGGGGTGGACAAGATACTGGTGAAACTGCAGGACGATACCCATCCGTACGAGGCGAAGGTTATCGGGACCGATCCCAAGACTGACCTGGCATTGATAAAGATAGAGGCGAAAAGGCCCCTGCCTTATGTCCGGCTGGGGGATTCCGACAGGATTGAACCGGGAGAGTGGGTGATGGCTATCGGAAACCCGATGGGGCTCACCGCCACGGTGACGGTTGGAATCGTAAGTGCGAAGGGAAGGACAGGGTTCGGCATAACCCAGTACGAGGATTTCATACAGACGGATGCGGCAATAAATCCGGGGAATTCAGGAGGTCCGCTCATCAACATAAACGGAGAGGTGATAGGGATAAACACCTTCATAGTATCCCCCCAGGTTGCGGAAGGGCTCGGCTTTGCGATTCCGGTAGACATAGCAAGGCAGGTGTTTTCGCAGCTGAAGGAAAGAGGCCGCGTGGTAAGGGGATACCTTGGCGTGTTCCTGCAGCCGATGGACGAAGAACTTGCAAAATCATTCGGACTGAAGGGTACCCAGGGTGCGCTTGTCAACAAGGTCATGCCCCAGACGCCCGCGGAAAAAGCGGGTATCCGCGAGGAAGATGTGGTCATAAAGTTTGACGGGCAGGATATCAAGGATGTTCAGGATCTGCAGATGAAGGTAGCAAATACTCCCGTGGGAAAGAAAGTACCGGTGGTCGTATGGCGTGACAATAAGGAGGTAGTCCTTTCCATGGTCATAGGAGAGATGCCGTCCGAAGAGGAGATGGCGAAGATGTCGGAAAAGGGCGAGGAGACTTGGAGAGGCATGCGGGTTTCCGCGTTAACCCCGGAAATTAAGCAGCGGCTGAGCATAAAGGACGTGGAAGGCGTCATTGTGACCTCCGTTGAACCGGGTTCTGCCGCAGCGGAAGCTGGTATTGCACCCGGAATGATCATCAGGACGATTGACGGGAAACAGATAAAAGGACTCACGGAATACCGGACCGTGACAAAGAGCATATCCGGTGAAAAGGACGTGCGGCTGCTCGTGACAAGAGAAGAGCAGAACATCTTCATAATCCTGAAGAGTGGAAAATAAAAGAGCATATTCGCGGGCACTCAGACTCCTTTCGGCAAGGGCATATTCGGAAGAGGAGATAAGGGAGAAAATCGCGGACGAGGCCAGCGATTCCGAGACAGAACAGATAATCTTTGAGTGCAGGAAGAAGAACTACCTGAACGACGAATCGCTTGCCGAACGTCTCATTGAGAAACATCTTCTGAAATCAAGGGGATTGCATTACATACTTTCAATCCTTAAGAAAAGGAAGGTAAGAAAGGATGTGATAGATTCCGTAAAGGAGAATTTTGACTTCAAGCGCGAGTTCCTTGAAGCGGAAAAGTTTTTCATGAAGAACAGGAAGAAGAAAAAACTGTCGTCCCTTTTCTTCTCTCTCAAGACAAGAGGTTTTTCATACCCGACGTTGAACAGACTGATGAATATCCACAGGAACCCGGACGAATGAAGAGTGCCGAAATAAGAAGAGTGTATCTTGACTATTTTGAAGGCAGGGGACATACCCCTGTTCCCGGCAGCGGACTTGTTCCTTTTGATGACCCGACACTGCTTTTCACAAGTGCGGGAATGGTACAGTTCAAGAAACTCTGGGCGACCGACGGGCGCCTTCCTTACGCCAGAGCAGTAACCTGCCAGAAGTGCATAAGGGCCGGCGGAAAAGACAGCGATATAGATAAGATAGGAATTACCGGCCGGCACCACACCTTCTTTGAGATGCTCGGTAACTTCTCGTTCGGGGACTATTTCAAGAAAGAAGCCATTGAGTGGGCGTATGAGTTTGTCAGCAAGCATCTCAAAATCAAGGAAAATTCGCTGTGGGTCTCCTTCTACGAGAAAGACACGGAAACAAAAGGAATCTGGAAGAGGTTTCTGCCGGAAGGAAGGATAATACCCCTCTCTGAAAAGGATAACTTCTGGGGCCCTGCCGGGGGTACGGGGCCATGCGGGCCGTGCACGGAAATTTACGTGGATTTCGGCAGGGAGTCAGGATGCGGGGACAGGGATTGCAAACCGGGCTGCGAATGCGGCAGGTTCCTTGAATTCTGGAACCTTGTTTTTCCCCAGTATGACAAGCAGCAGGACGGCACACTCCTGAATCTAAAAAGAAGGGGGGTTGACACGGGCATGGGGCTGGAAAGGATCGCGCGCATACTCCAGAAGACCCCCTCAAACTACGAGACAGACCTTTTCATGCCGATCATCAGGGAGATAGAGAAGACAACCGGACGCGCCTATGGAAAGAAACCGGATGAGAATCCTCTTTTCAGGATAACGGCCGACCACATCAGGGCCGCGGTTTTTCTGATAGACGACAACATACTGCCTTCAAACGAGGGAAGGGGGTATGTGCTCAGGAGAATACTGCGAAGGGCAGGATTAACCGGTGCAACACTCGGGGTAAAAGAACCTTTTTTGTACCACCTGAGCGGGGCAGTGATCGCGATAATGCAGGATGTCTATCCCTCTGTCAAGAAAAACAGCAGATTGATAGAGCGTGTCATACGCGAGGAAGAAGAAAAATACCACATCCTCCTCGGTTCCGCCGGGAAAAATTTTTGTGATCTTGTAAGCGGAATAAAGGGAAACACGGTTCCCGGGAGCATCGCGTTCAAGCTTTACGACACATACGGCATTCCGAGGGACCTGCTTGAAGACCTTGCTTCGGAGGGCGGCCTGACCGTTGACTGGAAGAATTTTGAGGGATTGCTTGAAGAACAGAAGAAACTTTCAAGGTTCTCAACCAGTATGGGGATGCAGAAAAAGGTCATATTTGAAAATACTCCCCTGTCGGAAACACTTTTCACGGGATACACGAAAATAAAGGACGAAGGAGTTGTAAGGGCGCTTTACATTGACGAGAAAAAGGAACTTCTATACCTTGTCCTGGACAGGACGCCATTCTACCCGGAAAAAGGCGGTCAGGTCGGAGACCGCGGTGTGATTGAGAGCCAGGAAGTAAAATATTCGGTATCTGACACACAGGTTGACGAAAAAGGGATAATATACCACGTGGGCAGGTTTGTGAAAGGTAAGGCAGAGCAGCTTGAAATCGGGAATGCGAAGGTGAATGCCGCCGTTGACGCCGATTTCAGAAAGCGGGTTTCAATCAACCACACATCAACACACCTGCTTCACTACGCTCTCCGGCATATCCTTGGCAGGGATATAAGACAGGCGGGTTCCTCGGTGAGCGACACAAGACTGAGGTTTGATTTTGTGTGTTTCAACCAGGTATCTCCAGAGGATATGCAGAAGGTCGAGAATCTCGTGCAGGAAAAAATATTTGAAAACAGGCCGGTTTCCGTTGAGGAGATGTCCCTTGACGCGGCCATAGAAAAGGGAGCCATGGCGCTATTCATGGAAAAATACGGAGAACAGGTGAGGATCATAAAGACAGGGGATTACCACACCGAGGTTTGCGGGGGGACGCATATCTCAAAGACCGGTGATATATCGGTATTCAGGATAACCGGGTTCTCAAGCATAGGACAGAATCTTAAAAGGATAGAGGCCGTAACATACAGGGAGGCCGTGGAACTTCTTGAACACTACCGCACCGTCGGTGAAGGGATAGCGACCCGTCTTGATACGGACATAGAAAAGGTCACCGAGAAGGTGGATAAACTTCTTTCGGCCATTGGCGAAAAGGACAGGATCATAGAAAAATACGAGAACACGCTGGCCATTGAACTTTCCGACGAAATAGCAGCCGGGAAGGAATCCTTCATAATTGGCGGGGAAACGTGTCATTATGCGAGCGCGCTTGTGAATATTGAAAACAGCGAAACCGCCAGCAGAATCTCCGACGAGGTGGCATCCAGGATAGGAGAAGGGATAGTATTCATAGGAAATGTGATAAATGACAAACTTTTTCTCACAATAAAGGTAAGCCGCGCGTGCAAGGAGAAATTCCCCGCGATGGTTCTGATGAAGGAAATTTCGGGAATTATTGAAGGGCAGGGCGGAGGGAGCCCTCTTTTCGCGAGGGGCAGCGGGAAAAAGACCGGCAATTTCAAAGATGCGGCCGAGAAAATTCGCAGCATGATAGGCAAGCAATGAAAAAAAAGGCGGAACTGAGTGACGAGGTAAAGGCCATAAAACGCATCAGGAGAGGAGACCGCGCGGCGAAAGAGAAGTTTACACGCGATAACCAGGGACTGGTGATATACATAGCAAAAAAATATGCATATTCACCCAATATCCTGCCGGACCTCATTGCCGAAGGAAACATGGGGCTCTTGAAAGCCATTGAAAAATTTGATTTCCGCAGAAATGTCAAATTCGGCACCTACGCATACTTCTGGATAAAAAGATTCATCATAAGGGCAATAATGCGGGAATTTGAGGTGCTGAAGATTCCGGAAAGATACCAGGAGTTCAGGGAAAGACTGGAGGAACTCAAGCGCGACTACATGTTTAAGAACGGAAGAAATCCAACCGACAGCGAGATAGCAAACAGCCTGAAAGTACCTCCGGAACTCGTGAAAAAGTTGAAGAAATACGCGGCGAAGGTAAGGGTGATTTCATCGGATTACTACGACGGCGAAAAACAGGTTGACCTTTTTGACGTTGTTGATTTCTCCCGGAAGAAAGAACCGGGGCTCTGGGAGGTTCTGAGGAACAGGGATATACTCCGTAAGATTTTTGAGAGGATAAAGAGCCGTGAAAAGAGGGCAAATATAGAAATATGGCTGAAGGTCCTTGAACTCTATTACGGGCTTGACAGCGGGATACAGCACAGTTACAAGGAGATTTCAGAGGAATTGAGCGTCAGCCGACAGAGGGTACACCAGATAAAGAAGATCTGCCTACAGAAACTTAAGAAAGAATGGCTGCTGATGGAAAAAGAGAGGGAGGAAAACGAGGATGAGAAATCTTGAGGCGCTCATAAGGACCATACCGGATTTCCCGAAGAAGGGTATATTGTTCCGGGACATAACCACACTGCTGGAGAATGGCGATGCGCTGAGGCAGGTTACAGATATATTCAGAAAGAATACCCCGGCAGGCGTGAATAAACTTGTGGCGATAGAATCAAGGGGCTTTATCTTCGGAGCCATGCTTGCACTTGAACTTGGCGTCGGGTTTATTCCGGTGAGGAAAGGCGGGAAACTGCCCGGTGAGACAATCAAGGCGAAATACGACCTGGAATACGGGACGGATATACTTGAAATTCACAAGGGAGCGGTGCTGAAGGGCGACAGGGTCGTTCTGATAGACGACCTGCTCGCCACGGGCGGAACTGCCCTGGCTTCCTGCCGGCTGATAGAAAAATGCGGCGGGACCGTGGAAAAGATACTTTTCCTGATAGAACTTGACGGTCTTGCGGGTTCAAAGAAACTCGACGGATACAGCATATTCTCCCTTCTCCATTTCTCATAAACCTAACGCATCGTCATTGAGGTCACATCAGAGCAGCTCCATTCTAAGCATCTCTTCGGCTATCTGGACGGTATTCAAGGCCGCACCCTTGCGGATATTGTCGCTTACAATCCAGAGGTCAACCGCATTATCAAGTGCAGGATTTTTCCTTATCCTGCCGACATATACGCTGTCTTTCCCGGACGCCGTCAAGGGCAGGGGATATGCTGATTTCGCGGGTTCGTCCACGACTTCCACCCCCGGGGAGGAAGCAAGGAGTTCCCTTACCTCCCCAACATCAATCTTCTTTTTACACTGCACCGTGACGCTTTCGGAATGACCGTTAAAGACAGGCACCCTCACGCAGGTTGCGGAAATCCTTATTTCTTCGGAGCCGAGTATCTTATGCGTTTCGCGTATCATCTTCACCTCTTCCGTGTAATAGCCCGGGAATTCTCCGGAAAGACTTCCGATTTCCGGTATTACGTTGAATGCAATAGGGTGCGGATAAACCTCGTTTTTCATATTTGCCCTGTCCACGTATGCCTTCACCTGGCCGTCAAGTTCCTCAACGGCATCCCTGCCTGTTCCTGATACTGCCTGGTAGGTTGCGGCTATGATTCTTTCAACGTTGTATTCCCTGTGAAGCGGAAATACCGCGACGACCATCTGAATTGTGGAACAATTCGGGCTGGCTATGAATCCCTTATGATTCTTCAGGTGATGCGGATTTACCTCGGGAACGACAAGAGGCACGGACGGATCCATCCTGAAATCACCGCCGTTATCAATGACAACCGCACCTTTTTTCACCGCCTCCCATCCGAAAACCCTGCTTGCGCCTTTTTCTCCTTCGGTACCGGCAAAAAAGGCTATGTCCAGATTATTGAAAGAGTCCACGGTGGTTCTTTCAATGTGGAACGTCTTGCCTGCAATATCTTCTTCACGCTCCCTTGTTGCGAGAATTCTCAATTCCCGGAACGGAAAGTTCCGTTCAACGAGAATCTCCACCATCTTCTTCCCGACCATTCCCGCTCCGACCACCGCCACATTGTAATTTCTCATTTCACACCCCTGTTTCTTGATACAAGACCACCGGCGAGGCCGGCAAAATAGGCCTTCACTATGTCAAACCCGATAAACGGCAGGAAACCGAGCATGAACGCCCGGTTCAGGGAAATCCGCATGAATGAAGCAAGCCACAGTGTTCCCAAGGAGAGTATGAGAACTGTTCCGAAAAGCATTGCGGAAATAGTCGCTGAGAGACTGCGTTTTTTCTCAGTGATAAGGCCTATTGCGTAGGCGGCCGGGATGAAACCGATAATGTACCCGGTGGTGGGCCTCAGGAAGCCCGCGGCACCCCCGTAAAACCAGTTGATTCCTGCAATCCCGCCCGCAAGATACAGCATCTGGCTCAATGCGCCGGCATTTCTTCCCAGCAGTATCCCGGCGAGAAGAACCGTGAACACCTGTCCCGTGACAGGCACCGGTGTGAAGGGAAGCGGAACATAGAGTTGTGCCGAAACTGCGGTCAGGAGCGCAAAGCATGCCGAAAGAATCATCTTCTTCACCGCGGAAAGAGATGCAAAAACCTCGTAGTACTTTCTCCATGTCCTGTCCCATCCTGTTATAATCCTTTCCATTTCATTTTCCTTTGCCCCGTTTATGTCGTCATTGCGAGGCCTGTCCGCCGTAGCCCTGGCGCAGGCGGGCGTTTCTTGCCGTGGCAATCTCGTTTTACAATGCGGACATCTTCTTCATTATCCGGTCCTCATCAACCTTCGGACCGATGATTGAGAGATAGAAATTATTCTTCCTGAACAGTTGTGCTGCAACCTCCCTGACATCCTTTGCCGTTACACCGTTTATTCTCTTAACCGCTTCCCTGACTGTAACAAGTTTTTCCCTGAACAATCTCTGCTCTCCGAGCCAGAGCATATATTCCAGGTTGTCTTCAAGCACCATGAAAATCTGAGACGTTATGAATTTTCTCGCCCGGTTGAGTTCGTTCCCGGTTACACCGTTATCCCTGATTTTCTTCATCTCGTCAACAACCGCCTCAATTGATTTCTCGGCGTTATCCGGTGAGACTCCGGCATAGACAAGATACGCGCCGGTATCCTGGTAATGCTTGGTATAACTCCTTATTGCATATGCGAGTCCCATCTGCTCGCGTATCCGGTTGAAAAGCCGGCTGCTCATGTTGGCACCGAATATCGTGTTGAGAACGGACAGGGCATACCTCGTTTCGTCAAACCTTGAAGGTCCGAGCCCGCCCATTGCAATGTGAGTCTGTTCCGTTTTCTTTTTTAGTTTCCTGATTTTGGGCCCGCCTGGTCCCTCCTTCCACGGCTGACATTCATTATCGGACTTCCTGCTTACCGGCAGAAGATAACGCTCAACGGCCTTCAGCATGTCTTTCTCGGATATCCTGCCCGAGATGCTTACGACGATATTATCCGCAGTATAGAAATCCCTGAGGTAGCCAAGCATCCAGTTTCTCTTCATCCCTCCAACTGTTTCAACTGTTCCCGCGACCGACTGCCCGAGAGGATGCTTATCGTAAAGCGTTCCGTCAAAGATTTCAAACACATACTTTGCCGGGATATCCTTGTACATGTTGATTTCTTCTGTGATTACCTTTCTCTCCTTATCAATGTCGGTCTCCTTGAGAAGCGGGTTCTGAATCATGTCGGAAAGAACGTCAATACTGAGTTCAAGGTACTCTCCCAGTATCTTTATCCAGTAGCATGTGGCTTCCTCGGACGTGAATCCATTGAATGTACCGCCGACCCCCTCTATCGCCTCCTTGATCTGCTTGTAGTTCCGTTTCCTTGTGCCTTTGAAGAGCAGGTGTTCTATGAAGTGGGAGACTCCCGAAAGATTCTTTCTTTCAAACCTGCTTCCTGTCTTTATCCATATTCCGGTGGAAACGGAATGGAATTCGGGAATATTCTTGTAAATCAGCCTTATTCCGTTTTTCAACCTGAACTCCTGCCAGTCCATTGATTACCTCCGATGAATAATTTGACATTTATTATAACTGTATTATGATATTCTGACAAATTAGGAAAAGCTGGGTATTCAGCGTAAAGGGAGGCAAAATGAGGATAGGTTTCATGATGGCTTTTGACCGGGAGCGGATTGAATTTGCAA
>CAYOFY010000044.1:11907-13545 GCA_964403465.1 uncultured bacterium | reverse complement strand
CTGGAAAGACTTGTATAATCCCGTTCACAGCAACCTGTACCTGAACCATCTCATTCCGTTTTCCTTCCTGACGTCAACAGCCAGTTCCCTGCCGGCAGCAGTCTTTACCTTCTGTCCCGTATCCATATCTGTCAGTTCATATCTTTCACCGGAACTCCAGCCCCCGGGAAAGACCTCTGTCCTGTCTGACGGGGACCCGCAGCGGAAAACCATGAAAAACCCTTCGCCGGCATCAGGGTCGTGGAACTGCCAGCCGTCGTAGTCTCTCATGTCTTTGGGCGAAAAAAGCGGGTAGTAGTCTTTCATGATGAGGTGCCTTATGGATTTATATTTCTCTATCTCTTTCCTGAGATATCTTTTTATAGACGGAGTCCAGAACCATGTCTGTTCGGCGAAACCGAGGGAGCCTGCCATTCTTGACCGCAGTATCGCAGGCAAATACCCATCCTTCCTGACGGAAGCGATGCTCTGGAGACGCTGTCTTTCATGCGTCACCCACAGGAAGCAGGAGTTGCCGTAATTCCCGGTCTGCACCCTGTTCAGCCCTGCCTGGAAACGTCGCATCACGTCATAGGTATGGGAGTTGTCGCTCATCCAGAGCGAATGTGCCCTCCTGAGAGTCCCGAGGTCTGTCCTGTGCCCCCCTCCTGCGCATGCTTCAATGTGAACCTGGGGGCATCTGGTCATGAATTCATCAAGCAGGGCAAGCAGCCCCTCTCCGTATTTCATGTGTATCCTGCCCATTTCGTCCTTTTCGTTAGCCATCCAGAAAGGCAGGGGGGTGTTGTTGAAATCCCACCTGAGCCACCTGATATTGTATCGGTTCACCCATGACTCCAGCCAGTCCGCAACCCTTTCGCGGACATGCCTGCAGTCAAGTTTGAGAAGCCGGTCAGTAAACTGTCTTGAATAAGCCACCGTGTTCTGCAGTTCTCCCGCCTCGTAATACCAGTCAGGATGCCTTTTGACCCAGTCCGAATCTCCCTGCGCAAATTCTATCTCAAGCCACGTACCGAACTTCATGCCTTTTTGTTCAACGTAACGGGAGAAAGCTTCCATCCCGCTGGGGAATTTCTTCCTGTCAACGATATCCCAGTTGCCTATCCCCTTGCGGAAATTCCCCTTGAACCAGCCCGCGTCAACAACGAAATATTCTATCCCCAGTTCCGAATAGACATCGGCTTCGCGTCTCATGTCTCTCTCGGTCCAGTCATTCCCCCATCCGAAATAGTGGTTGTAGAAAACAGGAGGTATTGGACTTCCCTCCTTGACCGGTCTTATCACGTGCCTGGCAATGTGCCTGCGCAGTCCGTTGCTTCCGTCAATCCCATCGCCATTGAAAAAACCAACATCAATCCTGGGTATGCACACACTTTCCCCGGGTTTCAAATCAAACATGACCCAGCCGGGATGCGCCCAGATGCTCATTGCCCGCTTTTGCCCGGAAACGGCCCCGGATGCCATCTGGATGATTGAACGGCACGGCCATTCGTACGCAAGAAAAAAGCCCTTATTCAGAGCAGGGTCATTGGCGATGAATGTCGGTATGAAGGTCTCCGTGGAAAATCCGCCCTCTCTGCCGCATATCAGTTCAACGCCTCCGTCCTGCTCAAATACCCTGTAGGATGGAGGGGGATA
>CAYOFY010000044.1:0-11807 GCA_964403465.1 uncultured bacterium | reverse complement strand
TTCAGACCATCGGCCGAAACACCTATCAGTTTTCCTGAGTTAAACCAGTCTCTGTAAGGATTGCTTTTACCGACAGGGATTAAATCCACTCTGTCCTTTTTCATTGTTCATCTCCTGTGCGATAAATCGCACCGCTACTTCTGGAAGAACTGCGGCAGGAGGTCGCGCGACGCCAGGAGCATCTCGTCAAGCATCTTCTCCGCCTTCTCGGGAACGATGGCCATCTCGTCCACCATCAGCGCCTGGAGGGCAAGGTTCCTGTCACCCTTTGCACCTGCGTCAACGACCAGTTCCTGCCAGACAAACCTTTTTTCAAGCATGCCCTTGAGCACAGGCGGCGCTTCGCCCATGAAAACCGGCCGTACACCCCTTGAATCAGTCACCGCCTCTATCTCCACAAGCGCATGGGATGGCAGGTTGGGGATAGCACTTTCGTTGGCAATATTCACGATATATACATCCCTGCGCCCCAGGGCAACAGATTCCAGCATGGAACCTGTGGGTTCACCAAAAATCTTATTCGCCCTTTCTGCGGGAGGTTTTATCCCATCAAGTATATTTTTATAGTTTTTGAAAAACTCCTGCCTTGTTTTTCCTGTCACCGGTTCCCTGCGGGGCATGCTATGGCGTTCGTCAAACCCGTGTACTCTTGCGCTTTTCGCAAGGCCGTAAGGCAGAGATTTCTGGCCTCCACGGACTCCGGCCAGGAACGGGTAGAATTCAATCGCGTGGTCATCGCTCGGATAGACAATGTGATACCCGTATATTTGCGAAAGCCCGGCGGTCAATTCCCTGTTTTCCTGTTTTCCCGCGCTCTTCAGCCGCTTTTTCAGCAGGGGATAGACATCCTCTTTCCCACGGAAAACGCCGGTGAACCAGTAGTAATGATTTGTCCCGACCCATGTGCATTCAAGTTCCTCCGGCTTTACACCGAGGAGTCTCGCTGCACAGACAACCCCTGCCTGTACACCGTGACAGATTCCTATGACGGCTATACCGCTGTATTTCCGCATGGCACGGCACAGGACAGCCATGGGATTTGAATGGTTGAACAGTACCGCTTTCGGACACCTTTTCTCCATCTCCCTGCAGATATGCAGGTAGACGGGGATGGAGCGAAGACCCATCATCATGCCGGCAGGACCGCAGGTATCGCCTATAACCTGATGGATGCCGTACTTTGCCGGAATGTACATATCAAGGGCATGGTAGCGGGAACTGTAAACGCTGCTGTTTATATCCGCACCGCTTCCGCCGATTGAGGTGAGCACGAAATCGGCACAGTCAAGTGCTTCGGCAAGAGATGCGACAGGATCTATCCTGAACCCTGTACCGAGGGAATCCGCGACTCCGCGGCATGCTTTCGCCATCAGTCGCGCTTTCTCGTTCTCAATGTCGTAAAGCACTATCCGGGAACCGGATAGTCCGTCGGCAAGGAGAATATCCGGAATCGCACTCATGAAATGCAGGCTGCCCGCTCCCAGGCAGGCAATTTTTCTTGACGCCATGCGTATCTCTCCTTTGCCCCGATGCATTCCGCCATTGCGAATGTTTTTTGTGCGGCAAAAAACGCCTCGCAATGACAAACAGCGTGGAGATATCGGTCTATATCTTTTCAGTCATTGAAAGAGGCAGTTTACCTTTTTTCATCAGAACATTTGAAATTACTGTCATGCTTTTCTGGTAGTGATCAGCCGGTATATCTTCCGTAACACCCACGATAAGACGTTCGCCGGAACCTGCCTGCTTCAAAATCTCCTCGGTCGTCTCCCTTATTGTCTCTTCCCCGGAGCAGTGAACGGAGGAGGGGAAGTTGATCCAGAGTATCTTTTCGGGCCAGGCCTCCAGCGCTTCCTTAACGGACAGATCGCAGTCAGGGGGCGGGGTGAACGCCTCTATGTAATCCAGTTCCGTTTTAGCAACCTCCGGCGCAAGAAGTCTGTTGTTTGCGTCAAGATGCACTCCTATTAATTTCCCCTGTTTATGAAAAATTTCCGCGGCCTCGTTGTAGGTGGGCACGAAATATTTCCTGAACCTTTCCAGACCGATTATCTCGGGCGATACATTGCCTCCGTAGTTTGCGTGAAGGGCCGGGGATTCTGCAACGATCCTGCAGATCCTGCGCCTGTCCTCAACCAGAAGGTCGTGGAGCTTCAAGACCTCGTCCTGTCTCTCCGCCCATTCCACGCAGAATGTCTCCACGCCCATAATGCCGTATATCAGTTCCTGCATCGGCTCATACCCTATCCCTGTCCTGCAGATGTAATCGCTTCCCTTCCGTTCTTCTTCTTTCTGAAAATCCTCATACATTTTCTCGTAGACCTTGTCCTTTATCAGGAAGGCAACCGCCCTGTAATCCTCCTTGCTCTTGAACATTTTCTCTTTCGTCCATGAGGTAAAACCTTTTGGTACACGCAGCGAATCAAGATTTCCAAAGGGAGTCTCCCAGTGCCAGCGCTCATGGAAAACTCCGTCAACATAAAAACCCTCGCTGTGTTCTTTCACATTGGGAATATGACTTTTGAAAACGCCGAGACCCGCAACAAGACACAGTCCTTTGTCGCGCAGTTGCCTTTCAACCGTGGAGCGCGGCATAAGTCCCTCATAGATGGTGAAGGGCACACGGTCTCCTCCCTGCTTCAAAAGAATCCTCTCTACCCTCTCTCTCGGCGTCATCCTGCCTCCCATTTCACATCCGGGCAGTCCCCGATTTTTTCCACGAGTCGTCCGCCGGAGATTCTGGCAGCGCACCAGCTTCCGCCCTTCATGACAAGTTCTCCTTCACTGAACCGGAATAGAATCCTGATATTGTGTTCTTTCACCGGCGCTCGCAGCCCGTTCCCGTAACTTGACGGGACAAGGTCAGAAGCCGGTACATGCCCTTTTGCAACCGCCACGGCGATAAAGATACCCTCATCACCCGACCTGCGGTAAATCCGGTAATACGTACCCTCCGCGAAAACGTCCGCAACACCGGGTACAAGGGTCCTGATGAGATTGACAATATCCTCGCGCGGGTCAGGCTGCGGCATATAGTAGACCGGTAAATCTGGAGACTTGATGTGGGAAATCCTGCCCTCCCTGTCCGGTACAACCAGACCATTCTTCACGGAAACAGGATAATAGAAATCCGACCATGACGGCTCCCATTCCCTGGGTGACGGCAGGCCGATACGCTGAGCATACAGCGATTCGTAGCCGGAGAGTGAAAACGGCCTGAACCCGATACTTCCGGCAAAATCAGAAGAGATATTTCTCCCTGTTTCTGCCTCGAATTCAGGAGCGGGTCCGCAAAAAATCACAGGGATACCCGCTCTGCACAATTCCTTTATTTTAAGATAGACACGGGATGGAAGTGCATACCCGTACGGAACTATGAGAACGCGGTATCTGTTCCCTGCCACCATAAAAGCGCCTTTCCCCACGGAAGAATCCAGAAGCCCCCCGCAGGAGACCTGCACCCCGAACAGACCGCTGTCGGCAAGATTCAGGGAAAGATTGGCAAGCATCATGTAGTAGAGCCGCATGAGCCACTTGGGAGCCGCGGCAATCGTTTCCCACGAATAGAGGATGGCGACGTCGGTGTGAGGCAGGAATCCGTCCCCAATGAAACTGTCAAAGGTATCAAGGTTTCTGACCTCCTGCTTTGCATGCGTTTTCAACGGCTCCATGCGGTAGTTGAGAAGAGACTCGCTGGAATCCGAAAAGAATATGTTGAACCAGTTTATATGGAAGAGCATCTTGAACCTGTTGGCAAGCCGCATGTTTTCAACAGCCGGGATGCTATATCCCCAGTCGTTATAGTACGCATCCCTCAAACCAAGTTCCTTCCGTATGCTCTCGGCAAGCATGAAAAAGTACGCCTGGTACTTGAACTGGCTGCAGTCCCAGGAACCGTCCGTCCATGACGCGGTGAGAATCCTGCCCAGCTTGAAATAGTCCATCACCCCGCCGGACAGGTCAGCGGGTATCCCTGACCATGTCTGGTGCGTGCCGAAAATCAGTCTGTCGCCGAAAAGACTGCGTGCGTAGTCGTTGTGCTCCTTCTGCGCAATGAAATTCATTTCCGAGAGTGTACGGTAGTAGTCGCACCTCACCTTGACGGCCTCCGGCGTATTGTCGCAGTGGTCAAGGTATATCAGTTTATCGGCAAGTTCGTAGCCGTTAATTTTGCGGAAAAATTCCGGGAAGGACTCGCCCGTCTTGTAGTATGCCTGCGGAACGTATTTCCCGGGCTCATCCCAGCCGAAGCCGTCCAGGGGGATACCCTTGTAAAGCGAGAGCAGCTGCCTCTGCCCTTCAAGGTAAACGGGGTGCGAAAGGTCGGTAAGACCGAACGTCTTGAAGACGACGTAGAAAACGAGTTTTCCAGAATAACCGCCCTTCATTGAACCTTTTATGAGCACCCCCTGGTACATGCTCATCCATTCGTATGTTATCTCGTCGTCGGAAAGCCGGCGGTACGATTCCCCGTCCTGCATGAAGACGGCCGCCACACTGCTGAAGATATATGGCGAGTATCTCTCCTCGCCCGGATGCGGCGCCTTGAACTCAAAGGAACCGTTAACCGACAGGGCATCAACACTTCCGATGATGTGAAGGGCAGTTTCTGGGTGGGACTCCGCAAATTCAGCCGTCCAGAAAAACGGGTCGGTGTCCAGAATGACACGCAGGCCGTGTTCATGACACAGGCGCGTTATCTCACCCACGGCGTTGCGCACATCTTCGTTGAAGACCGAGCGTTTCTGGTGTCTTACAAAAAGAACCGCGGCGCCGTATCCGTGCTCCGACATCTCGCGAACGTATCTTTCCGAAAGCGAAGGTTTCTCTATCCAGTCCGGTGAAACAATGAATCCTGCAACCTGTTTTTTCTCCATGGTCATTTCTCCAGGCTTTTCCTTGCGGATGCCACGATCTTTTCTATCTCGCGTGACAGTTCCGGCGATAACGGTTCTGCACGGTGAGTGTTCAATATCCTTTCTTTCTCCAGGCGGCAGCGCTCCCTCATATCCAGTCCGCCCCCGTCATACCACTGCTGGTAGTAATTCCTGTCAAGCAATCGCGGAAACCACAGTTCTTTCCGGAAGTGGCGCACGGTATGCTCCCTGTCTATGAACGTCCCTCCCGGACCTGCTTCAAGGATTTCATTTACGCCGAGCGTTTCGTCATTGACTTCCAGATTGTACAGCACTTTTTCAACGTATGCAATTATCTCATTCTGCATCGCAAGCATATCCAGGGAAGACGCCTGGTCAACTCCGGAAATGCCCATGTGCCCGAAAATGTCAGCACCGGCGGACGCACCCAGGGCAAGCGTTATGCCAGCCTCCATTCCGGCCTGCCCGTCCGGAATCTTTGAGTCTGTCAGTCCCACGTTGATATATACCGGCAACCCGTAGTTTTTCCCCATCTGTGTCATTGCCACCCCGTATATCGCCTGCTCGGGTCCCGCGAAAATCATCTGGGTCGTTGACATGTCAAATGCGTGGCATATGCCTCCGTAGCATACCGGAATCCCTGGCTTGATGAGTTGCGTTATGCAGATACCTGCCAGGATTTCAGCATTTTCCTGTACCATTGTCCCGGCGAGCGTCCCCGGAGCGGAAAGCCCTGTCTGGGCCATCGGTCCTATGGAGACGGGGAGGTCCAGCCTTGACGTCTCAAAAAGAAGGTCAACGCCGTTAAAGGGGAAACGGAGCGGGCTTATCGGTTCAAGAAAGGGATAGAAAAGAGGGTATTTCTTCGCCTTCACTTCGTCGCCTCGCAAAGATGTGAGAATTTCCATAATATACGAAGCGGAAGCGCGGTCATGGAACCAGAACCCTACGGGCTTGACGGTATTGCGTATCATCTCAGCGACAACTGCAACGCTGCGCCATGAGACAGGAAGCTCGTGAGGGTCGGCCATGGCGCCCGCTATGTTTATGGAACTCAGCCCATCCGCGAAACGCGAAGCAACGGCAACATCCTTCAGCGTCGCGTAACGGCGTTTGCCTCCGGCCTCGTCAACCCAGTGTGCTTCCCCGGCGATACTGTTGTAGTTGCGTTTCCCTGCGCCAAACTCCGCTTTGCACGACACGTCCCTGCCGCAGAGAGTAAAAGACCTGCCTGCCATTCCGACAAGATTCGTAACAAGATCAGGAGGGATCTTCACCTGCTGTCTGTCAGAAACCACGTGAGCCCCGGCATCGGCAAAAAGCCCGAGTATGTCCCGGTGAGGCACGATTACCCCGCATCTCTCAAGTACCTCCAGTGATGCATCGTTTATTCTCTTGATCTGTTCGCCACTGAGAATGGTCGTAATCATTTTTCCCGTCCTCTCATATCCGGAAAACCAGGTTTCCCGTCATGCCAGTAAAGCAGTCTGTCACAAACCGTAAAGCCGCACAACATATTGCCCGGGAACAAACCTGCAAAAAAGGTCTTACCCCTGTGTATTTTTCTGTTCATAAATCAACCGTTTCTTCACATTATACCTGCTGCAAAACGTGCATTTCTTATCATCGCAAAGAAGAAGCGTCGGTTCTTTCCTCAAAGATTCCATGCCCAGACTGTACATCTGTTTTGCATCAATGACCTTTATTTCTCCAAAGCCAAGATTGCTTTTCTTTATGACAAGACCTTTTTCCAGCAGTCTCCTGTACATCTTTGTTTCTTCTCCCGGATTGCGGTAAAAATCACGGTGACCCGGCAGGTGCTTTTCAAGCAGCAGGGTTTCCTCGGTGCCGTCTGCCCTCTTCACTCTGCATACGGCTTTTGCGAGATAGGGCATATCAAGTTCATCCTCCAGGAAATGGAAAAAGGTTGTGGAGGCGAGTCCTGCCCCGAACCATACCATCCTGCCATTGTATTCCGGCAGTTTCCCGAAAGGGCTTCTGCGGCATGCCGGCGGGTCTGACGGCCCGTGTTCCATCAGGCATCTTTCTGCGAGGGGGCCAATACCGGCAACTGAGTGTGTGGGATGGGCGCTTCTTTTAACCCCGTCTCTCTTGAGAAAAACAGAAGGTATTCTGCCCACCCACACGGATGTATCTTTCATGTCATAAGGACGGTAGTGGCTCCCTGCAAGACAGTCCCCTTCAAAATAGATATACGACTGGGTAAAAGCCGGGAATAGCAATGTCCCTTTCTTCCCCACGATTTCCAAAAAAGCATCAATTACGGTATCCGCGCCCCCTTCAATGTGGCCGAAATGAGACAGGCCGCTGTGCACCATCAGCAAATCTCCTGATTTGATGCCTGTTTTTTTCAGGGCAGCAATAATATCTTTCTTACCTATTGTCAGTGTATATCTGTTTCGTATATACCCGTATTCTGCAAGAAATTCTATCGCTCCGGTGTATTCTCTTACCTTTGAAGCCGTTATTTCCTGCCCGGATTCCCATTCTGCCTGGAGTATGAGATGGCTGAGACTTTTTCTTCCGTCCATATTGGCGAGAATCCTGGAAAACGGCCCGTAGATACATCTCTCAGGCAGGTTTCTTCTTTCTTCTCTCGGAACCTTTGCCAGGTCATATGGCAAACCCGTGGATACCCTTTCAGGTATAATCGTTTCGGCGATCTTCCACGAGACTTCCGTTCTGTCAGAAAAGGTTCTGCATGAAACTTTTCCATTTTCCTTCGTATCCGACAGTTTTTCAATCAATCTTTCCCCTGTCATCGAAAGCAGTCTTAATGGTTCCTCAACCATTTCCGGCGGAACAATATCTGCAAAATCAGCAATTATTCTTTTCTCTCTTTCGTAACTCCATTGAATTTTCAATCTCGCTTCTTCAATATCCGGTGCCGCCGCATCTCCTTTTTTTGAAATGCTGCTCATTATATCCGCACCCTCAACCGCGAGATGCCTTCTGGCCCTGAGAGAAGCTCGTTGTATAAGCGGCAGCGCATTACCGGCGCCGATTGTCATGACTCGGGCAACGAGAGCGGATTGAAAAGAAATGTATTGCCTGATAACAGATGATTGTAACCTCTCCATTGTCTGGCAGGAATTATGATGCAGATTACTCCCGGCGAGCGGCCATATGACGGGTATGGAGGTCGTTGAGTCGGCAAGAAACATGTCGTCAAAATACGCACCTTCCCTTTTTACCGCGAATCTGACATCCGGCATTATGTCGGACGGGATCTTTTCTGCCATTTCTTCAACAAGGTAGTTGCCGAAGAAAGGAGAACCCCGGGGACTCAGCCAGTAATTTACCTGCCCTTCTTTCCTGCAGCCGAAACCGTCAAGGTTGATTGCTCCCAGCACCTCGTTCCTGAGATTCCTGCCTCTCCTGTCGGCATATGCGGCATACCCGTACATTTCCAGACCGAAAACAAGACGCAGGGTAAAACGGGGCCTTGCCAGAACCCCCGAATCAAACAGTTTCTTTAAATTTTTTGCGATGGATATGCTGGCAATAACACCGAGTGAATTATCGTCAGGCAGCGGTTCATACAGATGCCCCATAAGCCATAACTCTTTTTTCTCCTTGCCGGGGATTATCCCTGTAACAACATCCACCTCACCTTTATACCTCCTGCCGTCGCATTCAATATGTGCCTTCACTTCGCCTTTTCTTGCGGCTGACAGAAGGGCATCGCCTGTCCTGGGGCTTACAGAGAAGCTTATGAACGGACGGTCGCCCCATTGCACATGCCACTGCGGGCCCTCAGTCCCGGCATTCACCCAGCATATCCCGTCAGGAGTCAGATATCGTCCGGTAAGCGAGGTGTTTACCCATCCTGCGGCACCGGCATCCAGGATGTATCCTATTATTTCACAGGTCGGCCTGGTATCCGGATCCAGTATTACCATGGCTTTCTGTGCATCATGCCCGTGGAAAAGTTGCTCCTGCGTGATAAGCCGCACATCCAGCCCTCCCGGGGGAGTGCTCACGGAACCCTTGACGAGATGAAACGGGTGCCTTTCGTAATCCGCAACAACACGATCTTCAATACTTACGGGTGATTTCAATATCGTCATCTTCCCGTGCGTAACATCCCATGCAAGGGGAGATACCTTGTCCTGGTAGCTTGTTTTTCCATCGGCGGGGAAAGTGATTTTCTCAACCCTGCTCAGTCCCGATTCTTTCATAAGGGATGCGGTAAACTGTGCCGCATTACGGTAATCTGCAAAGGTCTGTCCTGTCTCGGTCTTCCACAGTTTTTCAATATTTTCCACAAGCCATCTTTCATCCGCAAGTTTGAGCATCTTCCTGTAAAACTGTTTCTCATTCATGTAGAATTTTTTCCTGTTATTAGTGTTTCAAAAATATCAGATCAGGTGATACTGGTCGGTGCGGGGCAGTTTCTGCCATGTTCCCGCTTCCCCTGTCGGAATCTCGCGCCGGTAGTCAGAAGCCATATCCCTTACCGGCCAGACATACGACACTTCTTCTCTTGACCAGCCGAGAAGCGCAAGTTTCTCTCTCACATAATACCTGTAGTTTTCATAGGAGACATCAGCAGGAACCCTGTGGTCCATATGCGGTATATACCCTCCCTCATCCACAACGCATTCAATCCTTTTCAGTTCTGCGAGAATCTCCTTTTTGCCTCCTGACATCCTGTGCTTGTCAATCCCGCCGCGCAATAAAATAGATTTGCCGTATTCCCGACGCAGTTCCACCGGGTCGCTGCCCGGGAGGATTTCCAGAGGGAACATGCAGTTTACGCCTGCTTCAAGGAAATGAGGAACCAGCTTCCTTATATCTCCATCGCAGTCAGTCCATATGACGTCGCATCCGTGAGTCCGGAGAAGACCGCTCACGCGTTTCATATGAGGCACAACTATCTCGGAAAACATTGCAGGAGAAATGAGGGGACCGCTGCGAAAACAGATATCCTCCCATCCGCCTGCGAAATCAACCTCCGCTTCCTGAAGCGCGCATTCTATCTGGCTGTAATACAGGTCGGCAAGCGTGGCAATGATTTCCTCCACAAGAGGCCTGTCGTCGTACAGCATCAGCGCAATGTTTTCAAATCCTATCCAGTTGCGGGGAACTCCGAGAAAACTCCCGAACCATATGCCCACAGGCAGGTCGGAAGTGCGCACTTCCTCGGCGATCGCCTTCCAGTCTGTTTTATGCCGCTCAGGGCTTGAAGGGTCAAGCCGCTCCTTGAAGCGCTTCCAGTCATCACGGTTTGCTATGGGAAATTTGATATACCTCGGGATGGTCTCCGAACCCGTGGCAGGAGATTCAAAAATCATGCCGTCGGTACGCTGGAATACCTGAAGATGGCCGTGGTCCTCCAGAACTTTAACGCCGGGGGGGAAAGGCGGAACAAGGTCGCAATTTAGGGGCACCCAGACACGCGGGTCAACACCGAAATAAGACTCAACGGAACCCGGCCCTTCACCGGCTTTCATCTCCGGGGGAAGACCCTCCCTGTGCCAGCGTTCCGTAGCGAGTGAACCGAACTCCCAGTGCACTATGCGGTCAACCGTCTGAAAGTGCATGAGGCGCCGGAATCTTTCACGGTGGGTCATCCTTCCTCCTGCCGGTTTAATGATTGTATCGGGCATATCTTTCACTCCTCCCTGAAAGGCCAGGAATCAGGAAGCCCCCAGGGCTTCCCCTCAGGCTCAGAATCCAGTTCCAGCGCCAGGACGTGAACCGAATTGTTTGTTAAACGCGGAAGTTTTATGAAATAGCGCTCTCCCCTCGCGCTGAAATGCAGTTTTTCACCGGTGCCCAGTATTCGCACGGATACAATCCTGTTTGCAATCCCTCCGAGAATAAATGTCTTCCCCTGATGATTGCGCGGGTGCAGAAAAAGATATGCGGTCTTGCCCCTGGCCGCGGTTATGTTCTGGTCATAGTAATTGAAGGGATAAGGAACCGTATCATAAATCGCTTCGCCGTTGGCACGCATCCATTCGCCGATTTTTTTCAGCCGTTTTATCGCCTGGGGAGGGAAGCTTCCGTCCCCCCTCGGACCGACATTGAGCAGCAGGTTCCCGCCGTTGTGAACGCAGGTGGCGAGAATCCATATGATATCCTCCGGTTTCTTCCAGTCATGGTCCCCCTTGATGTAAAACCACGAACTGTTCATGGTCATGCACGTCTCCCAGAGTTCACCTTTTGCAGGAACCTCCACCTTCTGTTCGGGCGTTAGAAAATCCGCCTTTATTCCGGACCTGTTATTGATGAGAATGTGGGGTTGCAGCATCCGCGCCATGCCATTGAGTTCTTCGGCCCGCCATTCAAGGGAAGGGCCCGTGCCGTCATACCAGAGGATATCTATTTTCCCGTAATTGGTCAGCAGTTCGCGCACCTGCCCGTGAGCTATCTCTACCATCTGCTTCCAGTCGTCCGGCAATTTTTCAGGGCCGACAATTGAGGATGGGAATTGCCAGTTTATGAGGGAGTAATAGAGCCCAACCTTCAGCCCGCCCCGCCGGCATGCTTCAACAACTTCCCGCACGAGGTCCCTCTTCGCCGCGGACTTCATGGAATTGAAATCCGAGTACCTTGTGTCAAAATTGCTGAATCCGTCGTGATGGCGGGTGGTGAATACCAGATATTTCATGCCGGTTTCTTTTGCGGTACGCACCCATTCGTCGGGATTGAATCTATCCGGCTTGAATCTATTCCCGTATTTCCTGAATTCCGAAAGAGGCATCCTTATACGCAGGATCCAGTCACTCAGAGCGTTGACAGAATATACGCCCCAGTGGACGAACATGCCGAATTTTGCCTCGCGGAACCATCTTTTTGATTGCTCGGGCGCGCCCGTTTGTTTTTCCTCCATCATTATCCCCCTGGAAAAATTATTCTCTTACCTGCGCAAGAATTCTTTCCTCAAGGGTAAAGCGGACC
>CAYOFY010000043.1:0-13689 GCA_964403465.1 uncultured bacterium | reverse complement strand
TACGGAAACAGGAATTCCTTTATCATGTCGGGTGATATCAAGGGTCCCTTGTTGTAGCAGATGTCTTCGCCTATGAAAAGTTCGTCAATGGTAAGTTGTTCCTGGTGTCTTGATATCACGGAATCTGCCAGTTCAAACCATGTTTTCATGCAGTCGTTTATCAGTTCCGGCTCGTCATAGAACTTGTATAACAGTCCCTCCGGTCCCATGAGACTGCGCAGGTACATGTAACCTCCCACGACCATCTGCGATATCATCTTACCTGTCCGGGCTTCTTCCTTGGCCGCGTCCAGTGTTTCCTGCAGATTATTGTACCGTTCCGGGGTTTCCGGGTTGAGGCGCCACTTGCATCTCTCTTCCCAGGTTTTCATGTCTCTTACGGGATGGTCAAGGTACTCCGGCATGAAGCCCTGCCTGCGCCCTTTGAAACAGAGCACATGGCGTCCGGCTTTATCCCTGACAACTTCGTAGTCACCCCGGTCTTCTATAATCTCCTCGGTGAAGGGTGGCATGAAACCGGCCTCGCACCATCCGGCTCCACCCAGGTGATGATTGCCCGGCTCCTCAAAGCCGAAGAGTTGTTGCAGGGGGACATCAGAAGGCATTCCCTGTTCTTTTTGCCACAGTTCAAGGGAAAGAAAACCGAATTCCCGCTGGAATAGCGGCGCGCCTGGCTTAATTTGATACGTGTCTCTCAGTTTTCTCGCGCTTTCACACATTTCTTCCCGGGCAAGCATTCCGTATATTCCGTCGTTCTGTCTGCCCATGGTCTTACCTTCTACAATCATTCCGCCGTTTTCCTCGCCTGGTATCCCGGAACCGCACTCTGACATCCAGTTCAAAAATATATACATAAGGGTCGCGTTCGGTTGGAGGCTTTGGCATGGAGAATTCAAGTTTATTGCCCCCTTTGCGCAGGGCAGTTCCCGGCAGGTGGAATTCTATCAGTTCGTGAGACTTGAGCTTGAAACCTGAAGGAATCCTGCCTGCTGGCTGTCTGCGGCGGCTTATCGCGCTTTCCTGAATATCAGAGCTGTTCAAGTTATACGTCAACAGTCCCGGAGGCACGACCGATGACTGGTGATACTTAACGGACGCATGTGGGAATGGAACAGCCATCTGTCTGAAACTTATCGTAACACGCGAGTCGGGACCGCCGATGTCTTCTCCATAAGTTGGAAATTCTATCGTTTGATGATATTTTGCGGGGCGCATTGCCTCCACGTAGAGCGGCAATTCTTTCCAGAAGTGATAGAGTTTGTCTCGATGCAGGAGGTTGTATAACTCCTTCAGGTATTCTGGCGGAGAGCAGAAATTGGGCCGGGGAGGCATGTTGAAAAGATAAATGCCGGAGATATCTTTTGAAAGATAATTCTGGACTGCTGCTCTCAGTCTCAATACAAAATCCCCGGGGGCTCCGTAATTGTGCGGGGGAGCGTCTGGATTGGTGAAGATATCGTGAAAGTTTCTCCTGTCAATGTGGGTGGCGCTTTCAACCGCAGGATAAAAAGGTACGCCGTTCTTCCGACATAGCGAAAGCCATGGCTCAAAGTCTGCCCTGAAGGTATTGGCAAGGTCGGTCAATACAAGTATGTCACACAACCCCTCGTTAATCCATGTGTGCAAATCAATGCCTGCGTGTCGCAGCGCTTTTTCGGAGAAGACCGTCCTGACCATCACGGGAACGGGTTTGCCTCTTTCTTTCCCTATCCTGTCAAGTTCCGCACGAAGCCGCATAATAAATTTTGTGAGGATGCCTCTTTTTTCCCATGCTTCCTCAGGCTGGAAGAGGTAGGGACAGCGTGAAAAATCAAGTTCCACCCCGTCAACAGCATAATTTCTTGCCACCTCGCTTATTGAATTGAACTTGCGGTTTCGCACCTCATCAAACGAGAAGTCCATCCCCGCATTGTAATAGGACTTGGCATCCGTCTCTCCCCAGATGCGGTATTCAGGATGCGTTTTCCAGAATTCAGGCGCAAGCGGACCGTCGGGATGAGACTTATGATGGGTATCGTTCATTCGGAAACTGGCATAAAAATCAATGCGCTGTCTATGGGCGTGTTCAATCAGGATTGGCAGGTAGTCGATACCCTGCTTATAGAGCGTATAAGCGAGGTCGGTCTCTTTGCCGTCAAAACCAGGAATATTTTTCCGTTTTTCATACATCTCATATATGGTCTCTATCACGTCCGATTTGTAGCTGGTAACCTCTTCAGCCAGACACCAGCAGAGACAATCAACGGGTGTTCCTTTCAGACTTGCCACCGGTCCGGCAACCTTGCTCACGTGATGTGGTTTCTCAACCAGCTTAAGACCGTCTCCGTCATCATTTGAGATGCAGCGGTACACAGGAACCTCTATTCTCATTTTCATCCTCCGTTATATGTTTTTTCGCAAAAGTTTGTGGCACATTCCCCGGGAACAGGTTCTTCCTGCAAATCTCATAGAGTCTTTCGGGGATGGGCTTTTCCACCTGCAGGAATCAAAATGTTCAATTATAGTATCTTTTTCTTCCTGACCGCAGCAGTCTTTTCAATACCTTGCCTGTTGGTGTCCTGGGCAATTCGGCAACAATCTCTATGATACGCGGTATCTCATGCCGGCCGAGGTGTTCCGAACAGAATTTCAGAATTTCCCTCCGTGTTGCGGTTGCCCCGGGTTTCAATACGATGACTGCTCTGGGAATCTCCCCGTGGACAGGGTGGGGTTCCGGAACCACCGCGGCTTCTGCGACTGCCGGATGTCTGCGGAGAACGTTTTCAACCATCCTGGGGTATACGTTCATTCCGCTGACGATGACCATGTCCTTTTTCCTGTCAACAATGTAAAAATAGTCTTCCTCGTCGCGGTATCCAATGTCGCCTGTGCGAAACCACTCGCCGAAAAAGGATTCCCGCGTATCTTCCGGCCGTTTGAAGTATCCCTTCATGACATTTTCACCCCTTACAACCAGTTCTCCTGTCTCTCCCTGTTTCAGTTCGTTTCCATTGTCATCAACAATCCTCATATCAACTCCCGGGACAGTCTTTCCGATGGAGCAGAGTTTGCGCTTGCCACCTATCGGGTTTACCGCCGTTACGGGGGAACACTCCGTCGGGCCGTCGCCTTCGTAAATCAGCACATGGTATTTCCCCTCAAAACGTTCCAGTATCTCCGCGGGTAGTGCATCTCCTCCTGATATGCAGAAACGCAGTGAACGGAAATCAGGGATTCTTTCATCAGGAAGGTCTGTTATCATTTTGTACATGGAAGGGACGCCAAGGAAAATCGTGGATTCTGTTTCCCTGATTACCTGGGCAACGTCACCCGGGGCGAATCTTGGGACCGCCGCGATCGTTGACCCTGCGGCAAGGGGGGTGATCATTCCGGCTGTGGCTCCGAAAGCGTGGAATAGAGGCAGAACCGTGAGGAAGACATCTTTTTCGTCAACGTTGAGGATCTGCAGAACCGAGTTCACGTTGAAGAGCAGGTTTCTGTGTGTCAGCATTGCTCCCTTGGGCTGACCGGTGGTTCCCGATGTATATAGAATCGCCGCAACATCCTCTTTCTGGTCCATCAGGGGAATCCGGAAGTCATCCGGCCCGCTTCTGAGTATTTCGCCAAGGGTTGAAGTTCCCTGGATTCCGGGTTTGCCGACGGTAACCATGAATCGGAGGTCATGCAGAGTGTTTTTTATTGACGAGATATTATTTTCAAATGCTTCAAAATAGACAAGTCCTGCCGCCCCGGAATCCATGAGTATGTACTGAATCTCCTCCGCGCTGAGGAGGAGATTCACGGGTACAACGGTAGCACCTGTCTTGAGTATTCCGAAATAGGCAATAACAAACCACTGCGAGTTTACACAGTACAACCCTATCCTGTCGCCTTTTCCAACACCTTTTTCCCTGAGAAAATTCGCAAATCGGTTTGAAAAAGATTCTATCTGGGCATAGGAGACCGGCATCTGCTGGAAAATTACTGCGGTCCTGTCTTTCAATCTGAGGGCCGAACCCCGCAGCATTTCGCCCAGTGAATTGAATTCATCGTAAAGTGGAATCATTATTTATTGACGTAAACGGTTTTCACGATTGGAAACCCGTTGAAATTTGTTGCGGATGCAAGTGTATATGCACCCATGTTTTCTGCGTAAAGCAATTCGCCCAGTTCCATCCTCGGCAGGAACCCGCAGGGATTCTTCCTGTCGTTCGTGCTTGGGGATATGGTGTCAAAACCGTCGCACGTCGGTCCAAAAATAACGCATTTTTCTTCCTTCCCTTCCTTGAACGATTTCAGAGGATATATTTGATGATCAAATACCTGTCCGGAGAAAGTCCCGTAAATGCCGTCATCCACGTAATAGGATATCGTTCCGTGCCTGAATGCCCTTCCGACGACTGTCACGACAAGCGTGCATGTATTGGCAACGAGAAATCTTCCTGGTTCGGCGATGAACTCTATATTGTCCGGGAACAATTTTTTCATCTCCGCGTTGAGTTTTCCGGCCAGTTCCTCAAACGGAATGACATCAGAACCATACTCCTCTGCGGGAAACCCTCCGCCGATATCCAGAATCCTTCTGCCGGTTTTTGAATTCCGTATCCTGTGCCCTTTCTTTTCGACCTCGTCAAATACCTCGGCGGCGAAATTCAATCCGTTCCTGTAATTGTCAAGGTTCGTGCACTGGCTTCCAACATGAAAACTGAGTCCCTCCACCAGAAACCCCATCTCAAATGCCTTCAGGGCAAGGTTCACGGCATCTTCTCTGCTTGCCCCGAATTTGGACGAAAGATTGACAACGGAGCCTTTGTTTGGAACTTCTATCCTCAGGACAATTCCCGCACTCGGGCAGTGTTTTTTTATCTTTTCCAGTTCATCGGAATTGTCAAACGTGACAAGCGGTTTATAGGGTTCAAGTTCATGCAGTGTTTTTATCATTTTTATCGGATGGGCGTAGATTATTTTCTCCCATATGAATTCCTGCTGTTCCGAAGGGAGCATGTGCTCAATGTTCTCGCGCACAAGGTGAAATTCCGGCAGGGACGCGACGTCAAAACTTGCTCCGAGGTCAAAGAGGGTTTTCACAATCAGGGGATTTGAATTTGCCTTGACCGCGTAATAGACCTGAACGTCGGGGAAGTTTTCTTTGAATCTGAGATAGTTCTTTCTGACCTGTGCCAGGTCTATGACAAAAACAGGGGTTCCACGCGCCTTCGCTATTTTCTGCAGGACAATCTGTTTTGTTTCATCCGTCATTGTGAATGCCATGGGTTCCTCCGTCTTATCGTACCACCATTATGGCACAAAAAGAAAGTTCTTGAACTGCCAGGGGTCGGATTCGTCAGCACTGTTCTCCGGATTCTCCCTGAAGAAGACCTTCCTGTTTTTGAGTGGCGTCCAGTTATAAGGTCTGGAAACGAATCTTCCCAGCCAAGGTTTTGCTATCTCAAGCACGTAATCATGAGGTAGATCATCGGGGAGGCAGAGCCCTTCCCTTGGATTTTCAATCATCCACATTACCGCCGTGACAACACCCAGTGCCACCTGTATGGTAGTTGCATTCTGTCCCGGGGCGAGTTTCCTTGCCTCTTCTATGTCAAGTATGCTTCCGGTCCACCACGAATTGTACGTGTGCCCCATCAGAAGCGCTCCGAGAATATCTGCCCCGGAGACGATTTCGTGGTCTTCCAGAATTCTCAACTCGGGTTGCATTTCATAGTTCCTGCACCTGAGTTCATGGAGCGACGAAAGTGTCTCGTGGCAGGGCATGTATGCGTAATGAACCGTCGGTCTGTAAACAATCCTGCCGTTTTCCCTGACAGTGAGGCTGTTGGAGATGCCGAATGTTTCACCGTGCCTTATGACCATGCCGACAATTTCCTGTTCAGGAATCCATGAACGCACCCAGGTGTTCATTCCCATTTGCGCAAGGAATATCTGATTCCTGGGTCCGTAGGGAGGAACGTGCGCATTCCTGGGAAGGTATTTTTCGTGCGTGCCCCAGCCCATTTCTGCGGGTGCCGTTCCTTCCTCTCTCAATCCTTCTATGCTCCAGGTGCCGACAAACTCGTTCACTCTCTTGGGCATGCTGGTCACCTGCGTGTCCCGCTCGCTGCAGTGTATGACTTTTACTCCGATAGACATTGCAACCTGTGCAAAATTTTTCGATTCCATAAGTTGCACGAGTTTCTTGCCCGCGGAGTCAGAGACTTTCCTATCCCTTATTATTCTGCGGGTTATGTCAACGAGGGCCTGTTTGGTGAAATGCGAAATCAGCCCTGGATTTGCTCCGTGGTCAACAATGGCGGTTGGAGAGTTTTTCCAGTTCCTGGTCAACCTGCGAAGTTCCATCTGCCTGAAGTAAAGAGATTTTTCAAAGGGACTTTTTATGAAGATGCTTCCCTCGGAATCCCACTCCTCCACGGAGGTATTTACGTACAGAACGTTGTTTTGATGGCACCATCCTACTATGTCCGAGCAGCCGATGTTCCACGCAAGATCTATGAGTAACCCGCCGTTTTCAAGATATCTTGAAAGGATCCTGCCGAGGTTCTGTTCGGTTATTCTCTCCCTTGAGAATCTTATGCCCCTGTCGGTCCATTTCTTAAGAGCTTTTCTCTTGTCTTCAAAGTCAATGATTGTTATATTCTTGAGAGGGACATCCATATGCTGCAACAGGATGGGTAGCGTGCACTTTGATACAGAGCCGTAACCGATTATCAAAACCTTGCTGCCAAATCTTATCTTCCTTACAGCATTTTTCATTCTTTTTGCCTCCGTTGCGCCGTATTCCCTTTGCAAATTTCAAAAATTGCAGATTTGTTTCTTGCCTTTCAATCCGGCAAAAATGAAAAACTTTTGTTTTAATATATATTTATTTCTGGCCGATGTCAAACGTTGCCCGGGGCAGCAAATGATGGTGTGCGGGATGCAATATTGTATGTGTTTCATGAAGGGAGGATTTTCGCTGCGGTCATTTTTTCTGCCAGCGGTCCATTGGTTCCAGGAAGGAATAAGGTCCTTTTCCGTCCAGCCATGCTTTCGCTGCCGTATCGCCTTTCAGCCATGAATCCCAGAAGGCCGTGCTCAACGCAAGTATTACGCGGTGGTGATTGGGATTCCTCTGCTCGGTGTCTCCCGGAAGCGAACGGTCAGAAAACGCGGAATGCTCGGCTTTATACAGCACGACCTCATATTTTCCTCCAGGGGGAAGCGCGGGGAAGACAGCCAGGCGTGACTCCATGTCCGCATTGCCGATGATTGACAGATCCATGGTACCGGTCATGAGCATCCACGGGATTTTCACGCTGCCGAATGCTTTTCGCGCAGATCCCGAACCGGACGGACTGCTCGGGCTCATGAGTACCGCCGCCTTGATTCGCTGGTCGGTGAATGAGAAATCAAGAGGAAACCTCTGTCCGCTGACCGCCTGTGTTGTGATTGCCCCGAAGGAATGTCCGGACATTCCGATACGGGCAAGATCCTGCTTGCCAGACAGCACGTGTCCTGGAGTTTTATTCCACTCGGCAAGTTGGTCCAGCACTGCGCTAACATCCCTGAACCTGAGGAGGGAATTCTTAAGATTTGCCGCCTGTTTCATGGCTTTCATACGCTGAGAAAGAGAAACATCCTTCCATACAGAGTCGTCGCTGCCCGGATGCTGGAGGAATACAGCCACATACCCGCGAGAAGCCCAGTGATTTCCCAGATAGGAATAACCTTCACGAGAACCTCCCAGCCCGTGGCTGAAAAGTATAACCGGAGAGGCAGTCATTGCCGTGGGGAGATAGACGCGTACGGGGATTTCCCGGCTTCTTGATTCGTCGTTCACCGTCAGGTCAACGTTCTCAATGCTGTACGATGAGGAAACCTGCAGGGGGTCATAGGGTCCGGAGTGCAACATGAAAGGGTGAGATAGAAGCGTCAGGATTACGGCGGATACATATGACAGGTGCAGATTTGTCATATTTTGCGGGTTGAAAAGAATCCCTTTTTATTTTAATCCCCGAAACCTGTAAAGTCAATGGATTGTCATGAATTGAAGTCACATGGCATAGCGGTTGGTGATAGGTATCCTTCTGTCCCTTCCAAATGCCTTCGGTGTTATCTTGACCCCGGGAGGGGCCTGTCTTCTCTTGTATTCGCTTCTGTCAACCATCCCCATCACCTTTTTCACCGTCTCCGGCTTGAACCCAGCCGATATTATTTGCGAATAACTCCTGTCTTTTTCAATGTATTCCTTGAGTATGCCGTCAAGAATTTCGTAGGGGGGCAGGGTATCCTGGTCCTTCTGGTTAGGTTTCAGTTCCGCGGTTGGCGGTTTTGTCAGCACACCGGCAGGGATGACCGAACCCAGCGAGTTTCGGAATACGGCGAGTTTGTAAACCAGGGTTTTATATACATCCTTCAGCACCGCGAATCCGCCGGCCATATCGCCGTAGAGTGTCGCGTAGCCCACGCTTATTTCCGACTTGTTGCCCGTGGTCAGAACAAGCCATCCGAACTTGTTGGACAGCGCCATCACTATGTTGCCCCTTATTCGTGCCTGAAGGTTTTCCTCGGTAATATCCTGGTCCTTGCCGGTGAATGCAGGTGCAAGTGTTTCAAGGCATGAAACGAATATCTTCTCCATGGGGATTTCCAGAAATCCTATCCCCAGATTCTTTGCCAGTTCTGCCGCATCCATTCTTGATTCCTCTGAGGTGTACCTTGAAGGCATGAATACTCCGATGACATTATCATTGCCGAGCGAGTCAGCGGCCACTGCCGCAACAAGCGAGGAATCTATACCTCCGCTAAGTCCCAGCACGGCCTTCCTGAACCCGTTCTTCACGGCGTAATCCCTCAGTCCTGTAACAAGCGCGAGATATACCTCCTCCTCGTCCGTCAGTTTACGGTGTTTCCGGACTGCGGCAGGAGTTTTGCCGTCCCCGCTCCTGTGGGGGATGGATATCATCCTGCCGTGACGGCATTCATCCAGAGACATGTCGCACATCAGCAGATTTTCTCTGAAGGATTCAGCCATGCGGAGAATTTTTCCCCTGCTGTCCATGATGAAACTGTTTCCATCAAATACAAGTTCGTCCTGTCCCCCAACCAGGTTCGTGTAGCACATGGATACCCTGTTCTTCAGGCATTGCTTTCTCACCATCATTTCTCTCTGGAGTCTCTTGCCGTGATAATAGGGAGAGGCATTTATGTTTATAAGGAGTTTTGCCCCTGCCTTTGCCTGTCTTCCAGCAGGTCCGCTGTCATGCCAGATATCCTCGCAGATATTGACCCCGAATGACATATTCTGAAATCTGAAGACACATGTGTTATCTCCGGAGGCAAAATATCTTTTCTCATCAAAGACACCGTAATTTGGCAGTAAGGTCTTGTGCAGTATTGCAATCTTCTTTCTGTTGTGCAGCACGGCTGCGGAGTTATACAGCAATCCTTTCCTCGCGTCAACGAAGCCGACAATGGCAATAATGTCTCTTATCTCCTTTTGCAGTGCGGACAGGGCATGCATGTTGTCGCTGATGAATTTCGGCTTCAGAAGGAGATCCTCGGGAGGGTAGCCCGTTATGGCAAGTTCGGGGAAAGATATGATGTCAGCCTGCTCCTGCATTGCTTTTCTGATGTACGAGATTATCTTTTCGCAGTTTCCTTCTATATCTCCCACGGTGGTATTTATCTGTCCGATCGCTATCCTGACGTCTGTCATGATGAACCTATTATACAACATTATCGGACGGATTCGTAAATCTCGTTGAATTTCTCATTGCATTTATTGAAAATCTCCAGTAACTGCGGGTCAAACTGGTCAGGCTGGGACTTGGCGTCTCCCAGGGTGAGAATCCTGCAGGCGGTGATATGGTCAACAGGCGGTTTGTACGGCCGGCGGCTGCGAATGGCGTCGTACTGGTCGGCAATGGCGGTTATCCTGCTTTCCAGCGGTATCTCCTCTTTCTTCATTCCGTAAGGATATCCTGTCCCGTTCCACTTTTCATGATGACTCAGGGCAATTTTTTCGGCAACCTTCAGGAACTCTGAATTTGAACCTTTCAGGATATCGGCGCCTATGATGGTATGCCTTTTCACTATCTCCGCCTCTTCAGGAGTCAGAGAGCCGGGTTTCAGGAGAATCCTGTCAGGTATGCTTATCTTTCCAAGATCATGCATGGGGCTGGAAATATAAAGTATCTCCGTCCTGTCGGCAGAGAGCCCCAATTCTTCAGCCAGAACTTTTGCATAGAGCCCGATTCTCCTGAGATGCGAGCCGGTTTCTTCGTCCTTGTATTCGGCAACCACGGTCAGCCGCTGGATGCTTTCAATATATGCGCGCTTTATATCCTCTCTTGACAGACCCAGATTATCCAGCGCTTCCCTGAGTTCATGGGTGCGCAGAAGGACTTTTGTCTCCAGTTGTTCCTGGTATTCTCTGTTCTCAATTACCAGACGTCTTTTTTCAAGAACGCTTTCCACCGCGTGCACTATCTCCTCTATGCGCATGGGCTTGAGGATATACCTGTCAGCACCCAGGTTAAGAGAGGCTATCGCGTCTTCCAGATTCTGGCTGGCCGTGATGACTATCACACCAATATTCAGACGGAGTTCCTTGAGTCTGTTCAGGAGGTACATCCCGCTCTTGCCGGGCATATGCAGGTCGGTGAGAAGAAGCGCCATATCCCCTTTCTTCAAAATATCCAGGGCTGCATCGGCATTATCAGCAGAGCCGGCCACTTCATATCCTGCGTGTCTAAGCGCCCTCTCCATGAATTCCCTCACAGGTTGTTCATCGTCAACCACCAGTATCTTCTCATTTCCCATCATCTTCTCCTGCAGGCAGCAATATTACGAAAAGAGCGCCGCCTTCCCTCCTGTTTTCCACATATATCTCGCCTCCGTGTTCCTTAATGATGCCATAACTTACCGAAAGTCCCAGGCCTGTCCCTTTATCCGCCGGCTTGGTGGTGAAGAACGGGTCAAAAATTTTTCTTATGTGTTCTTCCGGTATCCCGGGTCCCGTATCAATGATTTGAATCTTTATCCATCTGCCCACGGGAGATGTGCGAATGGTAAGGGTCCCTCCGTTTTCTTTTTCCGACATGGCATATTCCGCATTGTTCATGATATTGAGAAACACCTGCTCCATCTGTTTTGCATCGGCGTTTACGAATGGCAGACCGGACTGCAGGTTCTTCACAACTTTAATGTTCTTTATCCGCAGGTGATACTCCTTCAGCGCCAGGGTTTCTTCCAGCAGTGCATTTATTTCCTCCTTCTTCTTCATGGGTTTTTCCATGCGGCCAAACCGCAATAATCCGGTTGTGATTCCGTACACGCGCATTGCGGCATCATAAATCTTCTGCACATCCTGCCTCATTTCCTCATCCATGCTTTCATGGGTCTTGAGTAGCAGTTCGGTGAAACCAAGCATAGCCGTGAGCGGGTTGTTTATCTCATGGGCCACCCCGGAAACCAGTTCCCCCAGGGCTGCCATTTTTTCCGTTTGAATCATTTGCTGTCCGATGCGTTTCTGTTCAGTGATATCCCTGCCTATTATCCAGTAATGCATTATCTTCCCTTCCTTGTTTCTTGAAACGGTTGCCGTTATGCGCACGACCAGTTTATCCCCGCTTCTGTCCTGCATCTCAACCTCATAATCCTTTATGAACCCGTCCCTTTCCATCAGGTCGGTTAACCTCTGGATATCCTCCGGGTTCCACAGGATGTTTTTCGCCATGTCCAGCTTGAATATCTCTTCCTTTGACGCGTAACCGAACGTCTGCATGGCGGCGGTATTGATGTCCAGCAATCTTCCTTCCGGCGAACATATGCATATGAGATCTTTTGTCTCATCAAATAGCGTGCGGTATTGCTCCCGGGATTTTTTCAATGCTTCTTCCGACCGGCTCTTTGCTTCTTCTGAGCGTATCCCGTGAATGGCATAAGCAATATCTCCCGCCACTTCTGCCAGGAGCAATTTCTCCTCCTGCTCATTCACATTTTCAATCTCAAATGATACCGCAATAAATCCGAGAATATTCCCCTCATACTCCATTTTCGCACACATGCTGTTTTTCGCTGAATAGAATTCAGCCAGGGGGCAGCCGCCGCATTCGGATGGACGGTCCGCGATAAAATGCACCCCTGATGGGGAAAGGCATTTTTCATAGCAGGGCGGCAATCTGCCATGCTTGAGAGATTCTTCCATGGAACGGAATTCCTTGCCGAACCCTTCCTGGCAGTATTGCGCGGGAATGCCGTTCCTGTCCAGCAGTACGATAAGAGATGTCCTGTAACCCTCGGGCTCAACCAGCAGTCTGCAGGTGTTTCTTATGAGATGGCAGAGGTCTTTCTCCCTGATTATCAACTGGTTGATGTTGCGTATCGCCCTCAATATCCTGTTGAGGTGTGCGATCCGTTCCTCGTCCGCCCTTATTTTCCCGATGTCCTCGCGCAGTTGTCCTGTCTGATTCGCCACCACCCTGCGCAGGGAAAAGAGCCACAGCATGACAGCCCCGGAAAAGAGGATGAGAACCGCGAGTATCCAGCCTATCCTGCGGACCGCTTCACCCACCGTGGGCGGTGCGGTTCTGTATCTTTGAAGCCATTTTCTGTCAATCTCTTCATATTTCCCCCGTATTCTTATATCGTTCAATCCGCTGCTCAGTTGATTGAAAATTGAGGCATTTCCTTTTCTGACTGCAAAGCAATATTGAACGGGCAGGAGCGGAGGACAGGCTGCAATAATTCCAGATAAGTTGTGCTCATCTATGGTGACGTAACCTCCTACCCGTGAAACAAGTGCACAGTCGCCCTTGCCGGATGAGAGCAGCAGTATGGCATCGTGCTCCGTATCCACGGGTATGATGTTTTCTCGTTTCATCATCTTAAGAAGGGCATCGTGAGCATACGAATCCTTCTGAACAATCACCCTGACATTTTTGAGTTCCGCAATAGACGATATCCTTATATTGTCCCTCTGTCTGATGAAAACAAGATGGTACAGTATCGTGAATGGCTGCGTGAAGTCCGCATAGGGTTTCTGCTCCCCGGAAAAAAACATATCCGTGATGTCTATCCTGCCTTCTTTGAATTCCTTCAATGCTCTCTCCCATGGTTCCAGGCGGAATTCAACATCCCATCCAGCCTCTTCAGCAACCGCCTCCATAACCTCAATATTGAATCCTGCAGGACGTCCGTCCTTATCAAGGTATTGAAAAGGAGGATAATTGTGGTCGCCGCCGTAAACAATACGAGTTCTCGCCTGTCCCGGATTCTTCACGTCGCAATACGACAGAGTGCATGCGAGCAAAGAGATAATCCAGAACGTGATGGCAATTCTTTTCGCAATATGGAAGTTCGTTTTTACCTCCCATTCATATTAACTGAATTATTTATCATAACACTATTATCATATGACGATATAAATGTCAAGTATTCCTACGAGTTGGGTAACCTGGTAACACTATGTCTGTGGCAGGCAGGTGTTTTGCCATGGATGCGTTACGGAGTAATATTACAGATTCTTACTGAGGGAGGCAGGGGAAAGCCACCCCGTATCACAGAGGGTGGAAGGGGACAGTGTTCCCCGTCTCCCGAAGTTTAGAATGTGTTTGTTACGGAGTTAGCGGACAGGGAAAATACCTGCCTGGCTTCAAATACCAACTCTTATCCGCATTGCTCAACTTCTTCAGTATTTTCTTTATGGGGAGG
>CAYOFY010000042.1:0-13775 GCA_964403465.1 uncultured bacterium | reverse complement strand
CGGGATTGCAGGACCCCTGCAGGAAAAGGCATCTCCGGGGTTGACAGAAGCGGCAGGAAATCGGTCATCATGATATCTTTCTTCCTGTGGGCACTGGTGTGCGTTAATTGCGTTTTGTTAAGGGCATACTGGTCGGTTATCCTGACATTTGTTCTGTACGGCGCTCATAAGGGAGCGATTGAGCCGGTGCAGAAAGCTTTCGTCTCGGAACTTGTGCCGGCGCAATACCGGGCTGGAAGTCTGGGCGCTTTCCAGATGGTCACCGGGTTGTGCGCACTTCCCGCTTCGCTGTTTGCGGGCCTGCTATGGGATAAAATCGGGGAATTCTTGCCTTTTCTGTTCTCTTTTTCCCTGACCATGGTTGCGATAGTGATGATGTTTTTTGTAAAAGAAAAGAAGCGAAGCGATAATAACAAAGGATAAGCGCAAGGAAACCCGAAGGAGCAGAAAAATGAAGGTGTCACTTTTCAGTCAGAGTCTCTTTGCCGTTCCGCTCAGGGAGGCGATAGAGATGACAGCGGCAATCGGTTTCCCTGCTATTGAGCTCGCATGTGTAAAACCTCATTTTGATTTGAATACGACATCAGGCAATCCTGAAGGAACAGTGGAACTTATACGCGAAAAGGGATTGAAGGTTTCGGCACTTTCACTCTTCAACAATTTCACGGACACTGAATTGCTTGAGGAACAGGTCGCATTATCCCAGACATATATACGCATGGCTCCGCTTTTCGGGGCAAAGGTTATCAAGATGACTCCGGGACCACCGGACTCCAGAAATGCAAAGGAAGAACACTGGCGGTCTCTTGCTGCGGCGTTGGACCGCCTGTCACCGGTGGCTGAGGAGACGGGCGTCCTTCTCGCTTTCGAGACACACATGGGGCAGTTGACGGATACGCTTGCAGGGTCAAGAAGACTGCTGGATATGGCGAAATCCGAAGTCATAGGCATGACGGTTGATTTTTCAAATCTTGTCTTTGCCGGGGAACAACCCGCTGATATTATTTCTTCTTTGCGGGGACGCATCTACAATACGCATATCAAAAACGGGATAATCAACGCAGACGGCAGTTACCGTTTCCTTGAACTGGACAAAGGGCTCACGGATTATACGAAGGTGCTTTCACTCTTGCGCAGGGCGGGTTACAGGGGTTATCTTACCGTTGAATGCCTGGGTGAGGACGCTGCGAAAAGACCTTTTGAAACAGCAAGCAGGGACCTTGTCATACTCAATGGTTACCTTAAAAGGATTGAGCAGGATTCTGACATAAAAGGAGAATGTGATGGTTGATATGAATGCGGGATTTGTTATTGCCGGGGTAGAAAAATCTGTATCAAAACTGGCTCTGGGGACTGCCCTTTACAGGATGGAAGGCAAAGAAAAGCATTTTGACATCCTGGATGATTTCGTATCTGCCGGCGGTACGGTTATTGATACCGGCAGGGGATACGGAGTTAGCGAAGAGGTCCTCGGCCTGTGGATGGAATCCCGTTCAGTGCGCGAACGCATTGTACTTATTACCAAGTGCGGACTTACGAATGATGGAATCCTGCCTGCTGAAGATTTCCCCGGGATTGTCAATCGTGAACTTGCTGTTTCTCTGCGTGTCTTGAAGACAGGTTATATTGACGTGTACATGGTGCACCGGGACAATCAGACGATGACGGTCGGGGAAATTCTTGACCCCCTGAACGAAACAATATCAAAAGGATATGTGCGTGCGCTCGGCGCGTCAAACTGGGAATACCGGCGTGTAACGGAAGCGAATGAATATGCCGGCAGGCATGGGATGAAAGGATTTGATACGGTCAGCAACAACCTCAGCCTGGCCCCGCCTGCAGCCGCATTCTATCCTGGGGTTATCTCCACAGACAAGACCGGCGAACGCTGGCACAAAGAGACAGGGATTCCACTTATTTCATGGTCCGCACAGGCAAGGGGTTTTTTCACCGGGCATTATAAGCCCGATAATATCGGCAAAGGGATTCCCGGTTATTCACAGGCGGAAAGCGACGAGTTAATCAGGAAGATGTGCAGGATTTACGGCACGGAAGAAAACCTTGAGCGGCTTGCGCGGGCAAAAGCGATGGGGGAGAAAAAGGGAGGGTACACCGCCGTTGAGGTCGCCCTGGCATGGCTGTTGCACAAGCCGTTTCACGTAGTGCCGGTTGTCGGTCCCAATGACAGGGAGCAGCTGGCGTCGTGTATCAAAGCAGTTTCTCTTGAATTGACAGAAGAGGAAATCAACCGGTTGAATCTTGATATCCCGAAATAGATACGGGGAGCAAACAGAATGAAAAATCCCCCTGTTTCCCCCTTCGTCAAAGGGGGAATTGAAGGGGGATTTGGCAGAGGGAAAATGTCTACTCGACAAAGGGTGTTTGATGTTGAGGGAATGGACTGCGCGGCATGTGCGAGAAACATAGAAAAGTCTGTGAGAAAAGTTGCCGGAGTCCGCGATGCCTACGTGAATTTTCCCGCAAAAAAACTCTATGTCACGGCCACGGAAGACATCCCTGACCGGGAGATCTTGAAGGCGGTTTCCTCGGCGGGAGAGTACCTTGCAAGGCCCGCGGAATCTGCCGGCATGGAAGATACCGGGATGGAGGAGATGCGCGAGGCCGGGAAGCGCGCAATATATTCGTGGATTTTTGCCCTGCCTGTCGGAATCCTCATGATTTCCCACATGCTCGCCCATGCGCCGGGACGCCTGGAATTGCTCTTTGACCTTCTATACATTATCGCCGCGGTTCCTGTTTTGTTTATTTTCGGTGCCAGGACCTACCGGTCCGCACTCAAATCCGCGCGCCGCCTTTCTTTCAACATGGACTTTCTGATTTTCATGGGAACAATCGTTGCTTTTATCACGGGCCTGTTGAAATTTTTTCTCCCGGTGGAGAATTATGCCGCAATAGCTTCTATGATTATGGCGTTTCACCTGACGGGCAGGTATGTTGAGGCAAAGGCAAGGGGCAGGGCAGGGATTGCCATAAAGAAACTCTTGACGCTGGAGGCAAAGGAGGCGGTAATACTCATTGACGGCAGTGAAAGAACTGTCCCGACAGGGGAAGTCAGGGTTGGCGATACGATGCTCGTCAGACCTGGCGAGAAGATACCGACCGACGGTGTTGTTGTCAGGGGCGCGAGTGCCGTGGATGAATCAATGGTGAGCGGGGAGAGCATGCCCGTGGACAAACATGAAGGAGACAGAGTCCTAGGCGCAACGGTAAACCAGGATGGCGTTTTGTACGTGAAGGCGCTCAGGGTGGGGAAAGAGACGTTTTTGAGCGGCATCATCAGACTTGTTGAGGAAGCCCAGGGCAGCAGGGTCCCCATACAGCAGTTTGCCGACAGTGTGACCGGCATCTTCGTTCCCTCGCTCCTGATTGTTGCGGTCATGACGTTTATCCTGTGGGTTGTTTTCCCCGGTCCCATGAGTGAAATAAAATCAGCATTCTTTTTTTTCCCCTGGATTGGCGACGGCGGAAACTCCACAACGCTTGCTTTGTTTGCTTCCATAGCGGTTCTGGTTATTGCCTGTCCCTGTGCGCTCGGTTTGGCAACGCCCACGGTCTTGATGGTGTCTTCGGGCATAGGCGCCGAGAAGGGAATCTTCATCAGGCGTGGGGAAGCAATACAAACAATGAGGGATATTTCAGTCATAGCATTTGATAAAACCGGAACAATAACGAAGGGCAAACCAGAATTGACAGATGCAATACCCCTGGGTGCCGGGATTGACCGGAAAGAACTGCTGAAGATTGCGGTATCTCTGGAATCCGTCTCCGGACATCCCGTTGCCACGGCGATAGTTGAGGCAGGGAAGAAAGAAAACGCAGAGCCATATGAAATCGCGGGATTTGAAATCCTGCGCGGCAAAGGGATTCAGGCGTCAATCAGCGGTGAAAGATTCATGGTCGGCAACGGAAAACTGATGATTGAAGGGAATATTGATATGAAAACAGCGGAGGTGGCAACGGCGGAGATGGAAGGGCAGGGCAAAACGGTTATGTATGTTGCCGCAGGGCGGAAACTTGCAGGCATTCTTGCAGTTGCCGATACGCTGAAACCGGAATCAAGGGAAGTTATAGAACGGTTGAATAAACTCGGGTTCCGGACAGTCATGCTGACGGGCGATAATGGGAAAACAGCCGCGGCGATTGCCGGGCAGTCCGGGATTGCAGAAGTGCTGGCTGACGTTCTTCCGGATGATAAAATGGCTAAAATCAGAGAACTTCAGAAGAGAGGCAGGGTGGCTTTCGTGGGCGACGGCATAAATGATGCCCCTGCGTTAAAACAGGCGGATGTCGGTATTGCGATAGGCACGGGTACCGATATTGCGATTGAGGCGGGAGACATCGTGCTTGCGAGAGGGAACCTTGATGGAGTTATCTCCGCCATTATGCTGAGCAGGGAAACCTTCAAAAAAATCAGGCAGAACCTTTTCTGGGCGTTTTTCTACAACATAGTAGCAATCCCCCTGGCTGTGATGGGAGTTCTGCATCCGGTCATAGCCGAGATGGCGATGGCAACATCCTCGGTTTCGGTCGTCTCCAACGCCATCCTCCTGAGAAGAAGAAAGAAGGCAATATAGAAAATCACAGATATCCTGAAAAATTAACCGTCGGGGAAGAGCCAGGTTGAGAGGTACCTTTCGCCTGTGTCAGGCAGTATGACGACTGTGAGTTTTCCTTTGTTTTCGGTCCTGGCCGCGACTCTCATGGCCGCCCATACCGCGGCTCCGCCGGAAATGCCGGCAAGGATGCCTTCCCTTCTTGCAAGTTCCCGCGCTGTTTTTGCGGCATCTTCATCGGTTACAGTGATTACTTCGTCAATAATCTCCCTGTTCAGCACTTTCGGGACAAAGCCAGCGCCTATCCCCTGAATTTTATGAGTACCGGGTTTGCCGCCAGAAAGCACAGGAGAATCAGACGGCTCGACCGCTATCGCCTTAAAAGTCTTTTTGCGCTTCTTGATTGCCTCCGCAACGCCTGTTATCGTACCGCCCGTTCCCACCCCTGCGACCAGGATGTCAACCTCGCCGTCGGTATCCCTCCATATTTCCTCGGCCGTTGTTTTCCTGTGGATTCCAGGGTTGGCCGGGTTGTCAAACTGCTGGAGGATGATGCTTCCCGGTATCTTCTTTGCGAGTTTTTCCGATTCCTCAATGGCACCCCTCATTCCTTTTGCGCCTTCGGTCAGAACGATTTCGGCCCCGAATATTTTGAGCAGACGCCTCCGTTCAACCGACATTGTTTCCGGCATTGTCAGAATCAGCCTGTATCCTTTCACGGCCGCCACGAATGCCAGACCTATCCCGGTATTGCCGCTGGTGGGTTCAATGATGATTCCGCCTTTCCTGAGAAGCCCCTTTTTTTCGGCGTCCTCTATCATTGCCAGTCCTATGCGGTCTTTGACGCTCGACAGAGGATTGAAAGACTCAATTTTCGCAACTATCCTGGCGTCAAGCCCCTCGCCAAGCCTGCTCAATCTGACCAGCGGCGTGTTGCCCACCGTCTTTGTTATGTCCTCAAATATCCGCGTCACTTGTCCCCCCTTCAGGCAGTTACCCGTCATTTCCGCAGGATGCCGTCCCTGAGTGAGTAAACCGTATCAAAGAGGCCGAGAGGAAGTTCCCCGTGCGTTACGGTCACAAGGGTGGTATTCCTCTGCCCTATCCATGAAAAAAGAATTTTTGTTATCTCGCCGGCGGTCTCCTTGTCAACGTCGCCGGTTGGTTCATCGGCAAAGATTATTTCAGGTTCATTGGCCAGCGCACGGGCCACGGCAACTCTCTGCTGCTGTCCCATGCTCAACTCAGCGGGCAGATTGTCAAGGCGGTCTCCAAGACCCACGCTGTTCAGGAGTTCAACCGCCCTCTTCCTGCGCTTATCCCGGGGCAATCCGGAAAAAAAGAGGATCGCTTCAACGTTTTCACAGGCATTCCACGAAGGCAGGAGGTTGAAGTTCTGAAAAATTATGCCGGCTCTCCTGTGCCTGAGCGCGGACATCTCATTGTTTGAGAGGCCGTTCAGCAATTTTCCGTCAAAAACTATTTCTCCTGATGTCGGAGGTTCCAGTCCCGCCAGGAGGTTAATCAGCGTTGATTTTCCGGAACCGCTCTTGCCGGTTATCACCACTTTCTCTCCCCTGCGCACGGTCAAATCCAGACCTTTCAATACCTGTATCTCCTTCTTTTTCAGGTAAAAGTTCTTCTTCAGGTTCCTGACCTCCATTATGTTTCCCACAGCCTTTTCTTTCTTATCCATTTTTTGAACTCCTCCCGTTTGGATCAAATGTGCCTCAGCGCTTCTGCCGGATACCTCCTTGCGGCATTCAACGCCGGAACAATCCCGGCTAACATTCCACCTGCAACCGAAATCAGTACCGCCAGAAAAAACAGGAATGCGGGAATGGTTGTGCCACGGAATACCGGTTGTCCCACGACAAGACGCAGAGGAACGAAGGTAACGATAAAGACCGCAATTGCACAGCCGAATACACAGCCTATCAAGGATTGTACCAGGGATTCAAGCAAGATTTGCCAGGTAATTGCCCTGTTGGTCCATCCTATCGCCTTAAGTATGCCTATATCGTGCTGTCTTTCAATAACCGCCGAGAGTTGTGTTTTCATGGAAAAAAGGATTGCCGCTATCATAATCAGCAGGGTTAGAAACCAGAATGTCTGTTCGCTTACCGATATTGAGTTGGATGCCGGTTTGTAGCAGCCGAAACCGTATATATCCAGCCTGGTGGACAGCATTCTTATCTTGGATATGGCAGTATCCTGCACCGGCCCTTCTTTAGATTCAACAAGAATCCCGTTAATTGTATTGCCTGCCGCCACGTTTGCAGGCATCCTGTTGACGATAAGCCGTGTTGCGGTTTCAATGTGCATATAAATATCAGCCCTTGCCGGTCTTGTAGCCGGCTTTACAATCCCGACCAGTTCAAACTCTTCTCCCAGGATTCTTGCTCTGTCTCCGACGGAATAACCTCTCACAGAAGAGTAGTTTTGCTCTGCTATGAATACATTTTTTCCCTTATCCCCGGGTTCCAGGAATCTACCGGCAACCAGATCCGCCGGCGCACAGGTTGTGGAGTTTACGGAGACAGAGCTTGCAGGATCAAATCCTCCTATGAGAAAAAATTGCCTGTCTTCCCTGCCCTGCATCCTGTACGAGATATAAGGAGAGGCATCCTTGACTTCATTGATGGATGCTATCAGTTTAACAACGCTAGGACTGAAAGGCTCTGAGAAAACCCCTGCCGCAAAGAACCCCTCTCCTGTCGGCGCTTCAGGAATAAAGTATTCCTTGGCGCCTGATTCCCAGGGCATGTAAACCAGGAAGTGAGTACCCACGCTCCCCAGGATAGACCTGTTGAAATCCCTGGATGCGCGCATAAAAGTAAGAAAAACCAGCAGTACGCACACCGCTATCAAATAGGCCGCAATATTTGCCATTGTCCTGCTTTTCCTCCGGCTGAGTTCCCGCGATGCGCATTCCCACAACTCCCTGACATTTATCTTCATATTCTCCTCCTTAAGAAAATCATACAATTATAATAATATTGGTTATATTACAGCAGATTTTGTACTTTGTCAAGAGAAGTCCGAAGAAAGCCGAAGTGTTCATATTGTGCTTGATATTATTATTCTCTCACATAAATATTACTAAAATAATAATAATTATAGAATTAGGCGGATGGAGATTAAGAAGTCTTTCCAGCCGCCGCCATGTATATGACAAACTCCTCCTTGCCGTCCGCTCCGACAAGTTCATCGGCCTTTTCCTGGTCGTAAGCCGCAATGGCACATGTTCCGGCGCCGACCGACGCGCAGGCGAGATAAAGGTTCTGGCAGACGTGTCCCGCGTCCATCGCTATCAGTTTGTGCGCGGCCAACCCGTATCTCCATTCCATGCGGTAGGGTATTGCGGTCCATAAGAATGTGACGGCGCCTTCTGCCGCAAAACGTTGTCCGAGCGCGGAATCAATCACAGCGGATTCAAGGTCTCTTCTTCCCGAGAGATAAACCATGCCGTGGCTCAGGGGCAGGTACCTGTATATTCCCTTTTCAATCCCGTCAACACGGAAGATCGCAAGGTAAGTCTCCAGCGCATGCCTGCATCCTGCCGATGGTACGGTTCTGAAGGCGTGCCCGTTTATCACTTTACTGCGAACGCCCTGGGTGGCCCACAGTAGAAAGGAGAGTTCGTCTTTTGTAACTGGATGCGGGCTGTATCTGCGGACGGACTTCCTTGCGGCTATCGCCTCTTCAATGGCGATACTCCCGATGTTTTTCCACTTTCCGGGTTTGGTCAGGGGTATTATTCTGTCATCCGGGGAGCACGGTTTTTCAACCGGAGGAACAGGTATTCCCATGTTCTGGTCTGTCGTTGAGAAATCAAGGATTCTGCCCAGGCTTCCCTTCAGGAAATCCCTGTTTCTTTCAAGGTCCCTATTTTTCATTTTGAGGTGATTCACCTCCGTCAGAATCTGATTCCGTTCATGATATCACCCTTCGGGTCGTCCACGTCAAACCCGGAGGGATATGGCGCCTTAACTTCCCACAATCTTATATCCTTCACTATCAGGTCATTATGGTCCGCAAAAAACTCTATCCTTCCTTCGCCTCTCCCGTAAGCCGGCAGATACATCAGCAGGTTGCCGTCCATGTATAGCTGGGTTATGCCGTCGCACCTGAATACGCGGATGCGATAGTAACGGTCAAGTTTGACCTGCGGCACAAATTTCACGGCAAGGATGTCGCCATCCGGGTCCTGACAGGAGAAAGACTTGAGCACCGAGCATAATGAAAATTTCACGCCGTCTATGATGAACCCGCCACGGTACCGGACGTCATTGCCGTTGAAGGTGGGCAACTGCATGTCAAATTCCAGGTCAAAATCAGCGACGGAGTCCATGTACCCGACCAGAGCGGTGGTGATATTGCCGGAAAGGAAGAAAGAGTTGGCAGGTATGTCCTCGTGCAGGTTTGCGGCCTTTGCACGCGAACGGTTTATGCGGCAGTCCCCGGATAGTGCCTTCCACCCGTCCCCGAGATTATGTTTTTTTGAATCAAAGAGACAATTCCCCCTGAATTTTTCCAGTTCGGGCAACGCACGGAATGCAACTGAGTCGTCTTCCAGTATCCTGACGCCAAGCGGCAGGCAGAGTGCGCGCGGGGCAAGCCGGCTGCGGTTGCACCTTTCTGTCCGGTCTTCAAGCCGGCCAAGGAATAACCATCCTCTGCCGGTCTTAACCGTTTCCGAAGCGGAAACGTAACATGGGAGCAGGTCCTGGTTTTCCACTTCCCTGTAAGGCCCGCGGAGACTGTCCGCAACCGCATGCCGCAGTCCGTTTTCAGGGCTGATTGTGAAAAACATGTGGTATCTGCCGTCAATGTCAATCACGTGCGGGGATTCGGGAAATACATGGCGTCCGTGGGGCAGGGCAGGAGGTAGTGGTTTCCAGTGCACCAGGTCCTCTGACTCCGCCATGCCGACGCATCCTCTCAGGAAGATATCCGGTTCAATGTCGGGTCTGACACGGCTGCAGAAGAACATGAGATAGGATTTCCTTTCCGGGTCCCTGTGGATATTCGGGTCGCGGTGGCTGTTGTAACGCGCTTTCTCCTGTACCCACTCCGTTTCATAAACCGATTTTTTGAAATCAAAGTGAAGCGGTTGAGGCTCCGACCATTTCATCATGTCCCTTGACCAGCAGATTTTGTTGACATTATCTATAAGGGCATAGCGGTCTTTGTGCCTTACGGCGGAGCAGGCACCTCCCAGAGCGGTGACAAAAGGCAGTTCCTTCCAGTGAAAGAGGTCTCTTGATTCGGCATGCCCCTGCCTGGGCTGGTCCGTCAGGCCGCGGCTGAGTTTCAGTCGTTCTCCCGTGATATGAAACAGGTGATAGACGCCGTCTTTCTTTATGACGGTGAAGTCGTTTACGTAATGATTGCGCGGGTGGTACTCAAGCATGGCGAAATCCTCCTTTCAAAAGACTGAACCAAGGTACAGATAGAATATTCCGTCGTCCAGGGAACGAATACCGCAGCCCATATAGAGAGGCCCGAAGAGGGTTTCAAGCGCAAGAAAGACCGAACCGGAAAGACGCATGTCGTCAAACGAAATATCACTGAAATCCTTCCATGCATCGCCTGCCTCAACGGAGCCGCCTATGAAGAAACCGTTGATGTTGAAAGGCAGGGCTTTCGGTATCTCCCTCATGTATATGAGTCGGAGCAATCCAGCGTAGTTGCCCGTTATCTCGTTGTACTGAAAGCCGCTCATTCTCTGGAACCCGCCGAGGGAGAATTTCCGGTACTCGGGAAGGCTGTCATCCAGACTGAAAGAGCCTTCAAGCGACGCGATGAGGGTGTTGCGACCGTGGGTCAGCGCACCTGCCGTCTTGACTGTCAGCTGGCGGAATTCATTGCTGTCGTCAATGCCGGGCACGGTCCCGCCGTACCATGTACCGAAATATGTCCCTTCCCTGGGGAATGTTATGCGGTCCATCCGGTCAATTACCGCCGAGCCCCTCAGCAAAAAAGAATCCTCGTCGTAATCGGGGAGTGCGGGGTCTCCTATGGACGGCTTGCTGGAAACATGTTCTCCGGACACACCGACGCGAATCTGCCCCTGGTTGCCGATGTTCATCCCGGCGTCAATCCCTGCCTCGGTAAAGGCGGTGCGATAGCGCGCATATCTCCGGTCATCCTCGTAAATGTCCGTGTTGCGCAGTTGATAGCTGAATACGGGAGCGACAAAGAAACGGTCCCTGTAGTCAAGCGGCTGGTAAAACTCGGCATTGAACGAGTGGTTGATGCCAAGGCGCGCATGCAGGTTCAATTCCGCGCCCATGCTGTTTATTCTCGTCTTCCTGTACCGTAACAGGGGATTGAAATCGGTATTGCTGTTGAAGGCCATCCCGAAATAGACGTAGTTCGGTCCCCATGGTTTCACGTGCGGCTCAATAACGAGGCCCTCCGCGCCGTCCTTCCTGACAATTCGGTAGTCAACGCGGTCAAAGAATCCCGTTGCGTAAATATCCGTGATTTCACGCACGATTTTTTCAGGGTCAAGACTCTCGCCGGGAGAGGATTTTACCCGTTCCTGGACAATACGCGGAGAAACGTTTCTTGCCGGCGCGATCTTCACAAAATCAAGGGTTACGGGAGTTTCTTTGCGCCAGCCGGAGACTTTCGCGTGCCACAGGCGATACCTGTCTTCAGGCACGGACATCGCGGCAAGTGCATCTGCGGACCTGCGCGCTGCCGCTTCTCCCCGGGCAATTATGGACTCCGCCTTCCTGAAATCGGTGTTTGAAAATCCCGGCAGTTCAATGCTCAGGAGTACATCGCCTTCTTTCAGGAGAGATTTCTGGTACTTGAGGTCCCTGTAGCTGTATATTGCAAGGACCTGCATGGTTATATCAATAAGCGAATTCAGGTTCTTCCTGCTGGCAAGGGGTGAACTCACATCCACCGCTATTATCCTCTGCGCTCCCGAGACGCGCGCTGTCTCCACGGAAAGGTTTGCCGCGACCCCGCCGTCCACCAGCAGCTGTTTGTTTATTTCCACAGGGGAAAAGATGCCGGGGATTGCCATGCTTGCCATGATTGACTTCACCAGGTCGCCGGAAGCAAGGTCAACCCTCTCTCCGTTTTCTATGTTTGCGGCCACGGCCCGGAACTGGATTGCGAGTTTATTGAAATCGTCAACCGGCAGTGCGGGCAGAAGTATTTCGTTCAGGGCAAGGGACAATTTCTGCCCGGCTATCATCCCGTGGGGTATCTGAAATTTCTTGCGGGCAAATCCTATCTCCAGTCCCTGCGCATAATCCGCCGAATCCCTGCGCATTCTGTAAGACTGTTCAAGAGAACGCGGGCTGTCGGTGAAGATGTCGTTCCAGTCCACCCTTGTTATCTTCCGTTCAATCTCCTCCGGCGAGATGCCTGCGGCGTATAATCCTCCCACTATCGCGCCCATGCTGGTGCCAACCACCATGTCAACCGGGATACGCATCTCTTCAAGAACCTTGAGTACTCCTATATGCGCAATTCCGCGGGCGCCTCCGCCGCTGAGCACCAGCACGGTGAAAGGCCGTTCTTCCCCGGAACCGTTTTCAGCGCATAAGGGGACACCGGCAAAAACCAGAAAGAGCAACGGGAGGATCAGAAATCTCTTCATCAGGGTAATTTTATTTTTTGTCAGGACATATGTCAATTTTTATTGACTAAACCCGTTTCCTTTTATTACGTCTAAATTGATTATGAAAACAAGATTGATAAGATTCACTTCCGGTAAACAGGGATTCACACTCATAGAGCTGCTCGTGGTAATTGCAATCATCAGCATACTTGCGGGTCTTGTGCTTCCTGCTCTGTCCAGGGCGAAGGAGATGGGAAGAAGGGCGGTGTGCCTAAACAACCTGAGACAGATTTATCTTGCCTTTGATATGTATGCTACCGATCATGAAGAACGCTATCCCGTGGCCGCAGATGTCCCTTCACTCCACCTGAATGATGACCCGAGGATATGCGACGTTCTTGCGCCCTATGCGAAATCACCCGGGGTTTTCAGGTGCCTGTCGGACAGGGAAGGTTATTACGAGAGAGAGGGCTCCAGTTATGAGTACAACGTCTCGCTCGGCGGCAGGAAAAGGGACAGGGGAAGGAACATGGCCAGGATGGGGGCGAGCAGGATATGGGTTTTTTACGACTACAGGGATTTCCACGGGCAGGGGATAAGAAACTTTGTTTATCTTGACGGCCATGCGTCTCACGAGCCGATAGCGCAGACCGGGGAGGAAGAATGAAACTGAAGATCAGGATGGATAGCAGGAAAAAGAAGAAAGTGCTCATGATTTCCGGGCTCAGTCTTCTTGGCATAATACTGATTGCCACGACCATTTACGGACTTAACAGGATACCTCCGAACTTTGATAAATTGTCCGACGAGAAGATTCTGGAGTATGCGATGTCAGGAAAACCCGCCACCCTTGACAGTGCACGGCTGGCAAAACTCGGCGAAAGGCTTGAAAAAATACCTCCTGAGAAGAGAAGGGGAAGTATGCAGAATCTTGCGCCTGAACAACGGAACAATTTCAGGGAAAACGGCAGGTTGATTGCGGAGGCAAGATTGAAGAAAACGATAGATGAGTTCTTCTCCCTGCCACCTGATAAGCAGAACGAGTTCCTGGACAGGCAGATAGAGCAGATGGAGGCGCGGAGACGAGAATTTGCGGAACGGTTCGGAAGAGGAGGAGGGTTTCCCGGAAGGCAGGGTGGGGGAGGAGCGGGTTTCCCCATGGCTCCGGGCGGAGGCGGAGAGAGAAGGCAGAATGTTGAAGGACAGTCCGGAACTCCCGGGTCAGGTCGCGGTGAATTCCAGCCAGGTGTGAGGGGCCAGGGCAGGCAGAGAATGACTCCGGATGCGCGTCTCCAGCGTGGCAGGGACCGTCTTTCCGAAACCTCTCCGGAAGACAGGGCAAAGCGCAGAGAGTATTTCCGGCGGCTGATGGAACGGAGAAGGGCAGCAGGCGCCGGCAGGCGAGGTTGACATCCTGAAAAGATAATGAAGCAAGTTTTTCCCCTGTTCGCAACGGCACCACCGGGTGGCTTTCTTCAGACGGGACACTTGACCGCCCCGGCGAGGCGGTCTGCGTTCGGCTTCTCTCGTCTCTCTCTCGTAATACGAGAACCGTGCCCGCTCCTCGTTCAGACGCCCGCTTCAGAAACCACCCGGCGATGCCCACCGGTAAG
>CAYOFY010000041.1:0-14063 GCA_964403465.1 uncultured bacterium | reverse complement strand
TCCAGAATGCCTCGTAGTATGGCTTCAACTCCTCAAAATCCCGTTTATATTCCATCTTGCCCAGAATTCTCCTCTGCCAAACCCTCTTGTGAGGGGTCATGATTTATCTTTTGTACTTCCTCATCCCTCTATCACGGGCGCCCTCTTTATGTCCGGGTCGGTGAATATATCCGTTTCATCGTTACTGGTTGAAGAAAACTCGGATACTATCGCTCCGTTGCCTCCCGCCTGGAACCAGTGCAGGGTATCATGAGGAAGGGTATACTGCTGTCCCGGCTTCAGTACTATCTCTTTCCACACGGTGAAATATTCCTTTCTATCCTTCAGCACCGCTTTCGGACTCTTTACCCTCTCCCCTGGCATATAAAGATAGACCTCCCCGTACCTGCACCTGAAAGTCTCCTGCTTCCCCTGCCTTGATGGAGAAGCGGGAGGATGCCTGTGCTCAGGACATGTCTGCCGCGGCATCATTATCAGTTCCTTTGCGCAGTAGCGGTCGTTGTTTTCATAGACAATTATCTGCAACCCTATTGCCTCGGGGATCCCCAGGCCCATATCGGCAACCTCCATCTCCTCGTATTCCCTGTCCGTTATCACTATGCCCGCCCTCTTCAGCATTTTCAGCGATTTCCTCTTCAATTCGTCATGCTTTTCCCTTGTAATCATTACGCACCCCCGGTAAACCTACGCTTTTTGTCGTTGCGAGGCGCCTTTTACCGCGGCAATCTCAACCTTATTAGAGATTTCGCTTGCGCTCACAATGACAGAAAGGGTCAGGGTTATAACCACCTTTTTGTCCTTTCTGTCACCTTTGCTTTGCCGAGAAGTTCCATCATCTCAAACAGTCCCGGACCTTTTGTCTTTCCGCTCACCGCAACCCTCAAAGGATGGAAGACATCCCCGGGCTTGTATTCCTTTTCATCGCAGAAACGCCTTACCGCCTCTTCCAGTGTCGCAATTTTCCAATCTTCGCATCCTTCAAGCGCGGGCAGAAGTTCCGAAAGGACCCTTTTTCCGTCTTCAGCCAGGTGTTTGTCCACCGCCTTCTCCTCGTATTCGGGCTCCCTGACGAAGAAACCGATGTGGTACGGAACATCCTTCAGAAGTTTTATCTTTTCCTGTTCAAGGGCAACCGCTTTTTCCAGGTACGCTGATTCTTCCGCGGAGAGTTTTCCCTTTACCATTCCCGATGCCTCAAGAAACGGAAGCGACAGGGACAGTATTCTTGCGGGCGTCGTTTTCCTCATGTAATAGCCGTTCATCCAGAGTAATTTATCCGGGGCGCACACTGCGCTTGCCTTCTGGCACCTCTCCAGCGAAAATGCCTGCACGAGTTCTTCCCTTGAGAAGATATCCTGGCTTTCGGTTGTCCCCCATCCAAGGAGAGAAATGTAGTTGAAGAATGCCTCCGGCAGGTAACCCGCCTCCCTGTATGCCCTCACGGAGGTCGCACCGTGCCTCTTGCTCAGGCGGGTCTTGTCCGGGCCCAGCGTCATGGACATATGCGCAAACTGAGGCACAGGCGCTCCCAGCGCCTCAAACAGCATGATGTGCTTGGGCGTGTTGGAAAGGTGGTCTTCCCCGCGTATGACGTGCGTGATATTCATCAGGTAGTCATCCACAACCACGGCAAAGTGGAAGGTCGGCAGCCCGTCTGATTTCATGATGACGAAATCCGGTATATGCTCGCTTTCAAATGTGACCTCTCCCCTTATCAGGTCGTTCACCTTAACAGTTTTCTCCGGAAACCTGAACCGTAAAACCGGCTTTCGGCCCTCGCGTTCATATCCAGCGGCCGCTTCTGCCGTCAAACCCCTGCACCTGTTGTCGTAGCCGGCAGACTCGTTTCTGCCCGCCTGCCTGTTTCTTTCCTCTATCTCTTCCTTGGTGCAATAGCACCTGTATGCCTTCCCCTCGTCCAGCAACCTCCCGGAGAACCTTCTGTAGGTATCCAGGCGGTCCATCTGCCGGTAGGGGCCGGAATCACCCCCGACATCCGGTCCTTCGTCCCAGTCAATGCCGAACCATCTGAGGTCCTCCATCAACGCGGTCTCGTATTCCTTTGACGAGCGCTCCCTGTCTGTATCTTCAATCCTCAGTATGAAACTGCCGTTGTTCTTCCTTGCAAAAAGATAATTGAACAGCGCGGTCCTCGCGTTCCCTATGTGAAGATAACCGGTGGGACTCGGTGCAAACCTGACTCTTACCATGTTTTCCTTTGCCCTGATAGCAGTTTTTATGCGATATAATTCTACATGCAGGGGATAGAAAGGTCAAATAAACAGTTGAATCCTGCGATGAGGTTGGCGCTCCGCTACCCGGATGAAATTAAGCCGTTATAAGTTCGGCAACCGCGGCGATGGTCCTGCCCGGGATATCAAACTGAAGTGTCTTGTCCTTGACCGAAAAAGGCGTCTTTCTCGGCTTCTGCCCCGGTTCGTGCAGTATGACCTTGCCAACACTGCCGGCTCTTGCTGAATTGATACAGACCGTTTCGGAAGAAACACTCCTCGGCATCTGCCGTGGAGTTGAACTGACAATGCTCGCCACCAGGTTCCCCGCAGGATTGACGAAGAGATTCCCGTTGAAACCGGACGGCGTTTTGACCGGCTCGCTCTCAAATACCCAGCGCCGCCTGTACAGCAGTCTCAATAGAGGGGTGTACAGAGCATAGATGTCTTTTGAAGACCTGTATGCCTCCGGGTAGCTTGTATAACCTGCGCCGTAGAAAAGGCAGTTCTGGAACATCTTTTCCACCGCGCGGTCGCTTATATCGTAAACGAGGAAGAACATCGGCTTTGCCAGGGCATAATACTGCAGGTGGTTGCAGAGCCAGCCCTCGCCCTCTGCCATGAACCCGTCAATATATTTCATGATGCCTATGCCGAAAGGGCCGTTGCCGATGATTGCCTTCCCGGGATGAAGCAGACCTGAAAGGAGTTCAAGGTGCGGGAAATAATTGAAGCCTGTCATGTAGGCAGGCCGGTTGTTGACTGCCGTAATGCCGTCACTGTGCGCGGTATCAAGGAAGTTGTAGCATGCCTGGTCAAGGAAGACCCCGTCCATCTCCGGATAGCGCGCAGCCATGCCCTTTATCTGCCTTATCACGTCCCTGCCGAAGGGAAGGGACGGGTCAGAGTTTAGCAGGTGCGTGCCGGGCCAGGCTGAGACTTTCTCGCCATAGATGTTCTCTATCAAAGAACCTTTCAGAATATCGGCCGGGAGTTTATCATCGCCGTCACCCGCAACCTGTATGTAAGGCATTGCCGCTGAACCGACCCTGTGCAGGGTGCTCATGGTACGTTTTATGATATCCACGGTTATGTCAGGGGTCTTCTTTGACCCGCGCTTCGGATGGCCGGTCTTCCAACTTTTCATGCCTTCAGGATGATAGTTGCCGTAGAAGGGAAAATGACCGTGAATCTCGTGCCACTTGAGTCCCAGTTCCGCCATTATGCGGGCTTTTTCCACAGGTACGTCATACCCGCCGGATATGTGCCCTCCCCAGAGATTATGAATGCTTCTTGAGCGGGGCTCAAAATACTCCTTAAACCTCTCGTAGAGCCACCCGAGAGAGGGACGCCATCCACCGTAAGCGGCGCGCAGGAGAAGACTTGCCTCGGCAGGTCTGCCCGGAGCAAGCGCAAGCCAGTCGTACCTCACATCAAGGTCAGGGTCGCGGTAACCGCCCACAAAGCGAAAACGGGGCGTCTTGAAATCAAAGGGCATTGCAAGAAGCAGCCCCGCATCCTCTTTCTTACGGTACGCGCACAGCGCAGGTATGAGAATCCCGCTGGTAATCTCTCCGTATTCAAACGCGAAGCCACCGAAACGTCCCAGTTCCGAAGGCATGTTTTCCTTCGCCGCCCACAGGTTGTTGCTGTACGGAGGCTGGGGCCAGGGGATGGAATAAACGATTGAGCAGGAGCGGAATTCTCCTTTATCCATATCAACCCGCGCAGTCCAGTTGATGACCTCATCTTCAACGCTGTATTTCTCCGTCAGCATCCAGGGCACATCCTTGAAATACTTACAGATGGTCAGGGTGCTTCCTTTAAGTTCAAACTTTATTCTTTTGATGTCCCTGCCGGTGTACTTCTTCCCCGTAAGGTCATCCTGAACGTAAACCCCTCCCCTGTCAGGCGTCCACACGAAATCTCCGCCGACAACAAGTTTCTTCAACTCTCCCGTATCACCTGCTATATCCATGACAAGATTTCCGCCCTTCAATTTCCAGCCGCCTGCAATCCTTTCTATCTTCCTCATTTGTTTGTTCTCCCTTCTCCCACCTCTCCATTGTTCTTTGTCATTGCGAGCGACCGCAGGGAGCGTGGCAATCTCTGAGATTGCTTCGGCGCTGCCTCGCAACGACAAGTGGTGAGGAGGCCTTATTTTTTTTATTCCGCATATTATATAACTTCCCTTTTCCCTGTCAAACAAGATAAGGATGAAATCTCGGTGAATTGACCATGCTCATGAAGCAAATGGGAGCGGGTTAATCCATGCCATATGTCCATCGGCCTGGGAGATTCGGATATAATACACGTCCTTCTCTCCGAAACTGGTATCCTGCCAGTCCAGAATCTCCTCAGAATCGTTCCTGCAGTAAAGGTGAAAGACTTCCTTTCCGTTCTTGCAGACCCATATCCTGGCGAGCGGAGCGGTACCCGCTATGTAAAGGACCACTCTCAGTTTCCTGTTCTCCCTGCGGACATCCGGTTCAATCAAAATCCTGGCTCCTGTCGTTGCATAACAGTGTTTCCGGTACAGAGCTTCGTAGATACCATGCCGGTCAAGGCTGCTGCACAGGACGGCCGTGAGTCCTGACGGGTAGCGTATCGGTCCTCCTGAAAGACACCCTCTGCCCATGAATCCGGCGCACGCCTTGTGGTCATCCGAGCCGCCCGTAAGGCCCGGAGAAAGACCCTGTGCAAAGATGCTTTCAATTGTCGCGGTGCTTGTATTCTGCCTCGCGCATTTCTCTGAAATTCCCCATTCGGAGCATGCCTCATAGAGACGGAGCAGGGTCTTTTCTTTTTCTATCAGGTCTCCGCAGTGATGTGCGGTATACAGGCAGTCAACACCTTCAAGGCCGGCTATGAACTCTTCAAGGGTGGGAGACATTGGAACGGCAGAATCCCATACCTGCCGGTATGCCTCAATCTTCTCGTTGAGGAAACTTCCGCCGGAGCCGGGCTGGTAATCAGCCATCAGAAGTTTTCCGGTATCTCCCGGAAAGTACACACTGCGGTGGCCATGGCCGTCTGTCATGATCTCGTAGCCGAGTATCGGAACAAACCTGCCGTCCTCCGCGGATTTCCTGACCGCATCCTCAAGCCAGTTCCAGTGTCCCCTGACAGCCAGGCCGAAGGCGTGGTCTGAAAGCGCGGAGAAATCAAGCCCGCGGATATCCTTCGCATAGTGAAAAAAAACATCCGGCCCCGGGCCTCCTCCGTCTGAAAGACTGCTGTGCCCGTGCAGGTCTCCCCAGAATATGCGCATGCCGGCTTTCTCCGTAACCCTGCAGGGATTGGCCTCGGCAACACCCAGTCCGGCAACGCGGAAGGCAAGACCGGTAAACATGCCTTCCTGCATGAAAGTGACGGGAATAGCGGCATACCCGTTCTTTCCCGTATTGAATATGGATGGCTTGAATCTGATGCCGGTCCTTTCGGCACGCTCCGGCTCGGCAATGTCAACCATGCCCTCATACCCGGCTATGTTGTTGTAAAACCTGTCGTAAATAATTACCCGCATCTCTGTCTTTTCCCCTGCCATAACCATCCCGGGGAGAACAAGGTCTGCATAACGGGGATAGGAGGGAAACAGATTGATTGAAACACCGGCGGAACGCCATTGCGGAAATTCTTTTCCGTCAGGTGAAATGTACTGCATGTATCCCGGAGCATCCGGATGGAGAGACACGAGAGGATACCTTCCTTCCGCATCAACGTGGTAGAAAAAATCAAGGCTGTCCCTGGCCAGAATTCCCGGGCATAACGAGGGTTTCTCCGCATCCCTGCCACCCAGGTAGATATCAACGGCCTCCCCCTGTCGCAATCCTTCCTCAGTTATCTCAATGTCAATCACATACAGGTCTGAAACCCCCGCTGTACGGAGATGGCCTATTGAACGCCTCCATACCGGTTCCCTGCATATCCTGGCATTTCCGGATACAGAAACAGGTGCGTTGCAGGCGGAATTCCCCAGGGTGTCCCTCATGTGTGCGCCGTTCTTGAAATTCATTCCCAGGCGGATAAAAGCACCCGCGCGAAGGGCATCGCCTGCGTGCGTATAACGAAGGTGCGCGGAGATATATTCTCCGGCCATGACATTTCCCGAAGGCGCAATCAGTTCAAATACGCCGTTTTTTTCCATGCGGTCTCAATTGTATCACTGCAAAAGGATGCCGGCAAACACTGCAAAAGTGCCCTGGAAATTTCTTTTTTAGAAAATGAGAGTATAATAAGTATATAAAATGAATGACTTCTTGTATCTCAGGGTCAAAAAAGACCTTTTGAGGAAGATAGAGACCGGAGAGTTGAAGGAAGGGGATTGCCTTCCGTCTGAAAAAGACCTCTGCAGGTTTTATAAAGTCAGCCAGATAACGGTACGCAGGGCAGTGGGTGAACTCACCCACGAGAATATCCTTGTACGCCAGCAGGGAAAGGGAACATTCATAAGGCGGCATGAAACATGCGCGCAGGTTAAAACAATCCTCGCGCTTGTCCCTCGTGCGGAGAACACTTTTTTCTATGACGAATTCTACGGCCCTGTGTGGAAAGGGATGGAGGAGGAAGCAAATATTTCCGGATGCAACCTTGTCTTCAGCTCCCATTCCTCGGACCTGAAACACAAACGGTACCTCCTGAAAGCTATCAACTCCGAGATGCATTCCGGCATAATCGTCATCAACGAACTTGACCACCAACTACTCTATGAACTCAGGGATAAACTCCCGGTGGTACTCGTGGATTATTCGTTGACCGATTTCTTTTCGGTGGTGAGTGACAACGAAGGGGGGGCGTTTGAAGCAACGGGGCACCTGGTCTCTCTCGGACACAGAAAGATTGCATGCCTGACCGTTCCCGCTTTCGGAAACAGCTATCCGCTGAGGGTTTCCGGATACAGGAAGGCGCTTGAGGCGTTCAGCATCAAGAATGATTTTGTCTTCCGGCAGGAAATAACGGATCCCGAGGACAAGGGGATAAACGCCATGGAAAAGCTCGGCCACGGGGCGTGCAGGAAGATGCTGAAAAACAGGCAGGGAATAACGGCAATTTTTGCAGTCAGCGATGCGGTTGCGATAGGCGCCATGGAAGCATTGAGAGAAGAAAAGATCAAGGTTCCGGAAGAGATGAGTATCGTCGGGTTTGACGGAATATATGATACGATCCATTCAGACCCGCCTCTGACAACAATGGATGTGCCGAAGGAAAAGATGGGCAGGATTTCTGTAAAAACGCTCCTGGACAATATTAACAACCGGAACGCAAATCCCAAGGAAATAATCCTTTCACCCCGCCTTGTGATAAGAGCATCAGCCGCTCCGCCTGAAAAGGTAGTTTGAAACTTTTCAATTATTTTATTTCCACGAACTTGACGTTGTTGACGTAATTGATGACCTCGCCGGGGCACAGAGCATAGTCTCCGATGATGACAAAGAGATGTTCCGGGTTGTTCGGGTCAAACGGGACATTCGTGTGGACATCAACCGGGTCGTCCATGTTATCCACGAAAAACTCAAAGGTCTTCTCGTCAGCGTCAAATAAGATGCGGAACTTGTGCCACTTGTCCGGTTCAATATTGTTCATTATGTCAAAGTGTTTCTGGGTAGGCTTCCCCTCGTACCTGTTCCAGTTTATCTTCTTCACGCCGTAGCCGTTAAAACTGGTCAGCTGTCCGAAAAGGTATACCTGCAAAGAAAGATGCTGGTTGTTTGCACCTCCTATCTTTGCCTCAAACCCCAGATATCCTTTTCTCACAGCAGGTATCGCCTTGGCTATCTTGTCCCCGCGGTAGGGAACCGTGCAGTGGAAAATCTTCAGGCCGTCCTCTTTTGTGAGCTCAAACTTCGTGGGTCCGATATCGTCCTGCAGTTTCCATCCGCCTGAGGCAAAATCTGCTATCTCCTTGAAATTGTCGCAGAAAATAACATTCTCCTCCGCAAAAGAATTCTGCACGGCAAAACCCGCTACAAACGCCAGCAGCAGGCAAACTTTCATTAAAATCTTCATTTCTCCCTCCTAATCCCACCGTACGGGATTTGATTTCCTGCCGGAAACCCGGCAGTTCCGGGCTATTTGTTACTTTCTATGTCCTTTTTCGTTTCTTCCGCCCTGCGCATCATTTCCTCAACCTTTTCCGGAGAGGCTCCCATCTCCTGCATCTCCTTCCTCGTCTCTGCATCCTTCTCTTCCGGTGTCATATTCTGCCATCGCTCCTGCTCCGCCTTCTGTGCAGGTGTCAGGGCGGAACCTGTTTCTCCACGAAAAACCGTTCTTCCCAGTATTACCGCCAGCGCGCCGAGTATGATAATTACCAGTACAATAATCTTGACCGGATTCTTCCCGCTTTCCATTATTATACCCCCTCCTTTTTCTGTTATGTAATTCTGCCCTTAAAGAGGCACTCCATTCTTTTTGAGTATCTTCTGAATCCCCGCCGCATCCATATCCTTCGGCGCCTTTTTCCGCGCGGAGGAAAGCGCCGCAGCCACTCCCGCCGCTTCCCCTATTGCCATACATGTTCCTATGACACGGGCGGAAGCCATACCGCCGTGGTCGGCGGATATGGGACGCCCGGAAATAAGAAGATTGTCAATTCCATTCGGGACTATGCACCTGTAGGGGATATCATAGTACGAACCCGCGGGCGGGCATGTCACCGGATAGAGCTGGTCATGATATTTCCGTTTCATAATGCAGGGCGGCTCAATCGCGCATTTTCGGGAGCACAGATTGCTTTTGGAACTCCACAATCCCAGGGGACAGTGAATATCTATAAACCAGCAGCCGCGCGCAATCTTATCCGGAAATTTTTTGCCTTCCAAAACGTCATATCCGGTCAGAACATAATCCCCGATAATCTGCCTGGTCTCCCTGATTCCCATCTGTACAGGAGTATCTATTAGGTAGCAGTTCTTATAACCCTTCACATTCTTCCTGTAAAAATCAACAATCTCAAGGGTGTCTTTCCTTATCTTGAGTTCGGCGCGCGTGAGGTCGTAAACATTGGTGGCATCTCCCGGACATCTTGTGACAGTGGGCGTTATCTCCCCTTTTCTGACGGTTATGCCGTTCTCGCTTATCTCCTCAAAAAAGGCGTGGTAGGCGGGTATTCTCTTTTCATCCATCGCCTTTTTCACTATTCCCGCGTAATATTTTTCCTCCTCGTCTGTCATCGGCTCAACCCCGCCTATGCGGAACTTTGTGCCCATGCTTTGCGTTCTGCCATCCGCTGGTCTGCCCTTGGTATATCTACATCCCGCCCAGTATCCAAGGTCGCCGTCTCCGGTGGCATCAATAAAGATCTTTCCCCTGACAGCCATGCGGCCGCTCTTGTTTTCCAGGATGACCGAGTCTATCCTGTTCCCGTCTTTGATGACCCCGACGGCAAGTGAATGCAGCAGGATTTTAACCCCGGCATCCAGAAGCATCTCGTCTATCACGTGTTTGAGAAGCTCAGGGTCAAACCTTATGGAATCCCATGTTATATTCCTGTCGTCCAGCGCCCCGCCTTTCTTCTGCAGTCCTCTGACAACCTCCACCGGAATCCCCCCCAGTATGGAATTACCCTGGTCCCCCCACGCAAAACCGAATAGTGGGCCCATCAAGCCCGTTGTGGCAAGCCCTCCGAAAAGACCGTACCGTTCAACTATCAGGGTTTTGCATCCCTGCCTTGCGGCCGCTATTGCGGCGGGGAACCCTCCCGGACCTCCGCCTACAACCACTACGTCCGCTTCCTCAACAACCTCCATCTTCCTTTCCGGCTCAACTATAAACTTGTCTTTACTTCCTTTTTTCATTTTTCTCCTCTATCATTCGGTCAGAAACTTCTTGACTATCTCTTTGAAGAAATCGCCCCATCCCGTCCATTCCGACAGAAGAACCGTACTGCCTCTTGATTTTCCCATGACCGTTCCGGCAAACGATACCACCTTGCCCTTTCCGTAATTCCAGTATACCCATAGAGGTATATTCTGCTCGCTGTTTACAAGAACCTTTGCCCCGTCTTTCATGGTAAGGTCATGGTAGTAATACACGGCAGGCTTATCCTTTTCTATCTGTACGGAAAACTTTTCAAATCCTTCCCCCGGCTTTATTACCAGAGGCGCAGAGGCCTTTTTCACTTCCCATAGCCCTGAAATATTCACGGGAAGAAGCAATTCAAGCAGGGTACCCTTATACTGCCCCTTCCCATAGCTGAACGGACCTCCGAGCGTAATGAGAACACCGCCGTTCTTCACCCATTCCTCAAGGCGTTTTAAGAAATATTCCGGCACGCAGTCAGGCCCGAGAGGAAGGTCAACAAACACGATAACCTTGCTTTTATCAAGAGTCCCTTTGCCGGGAAGCCTGCCCATCCTGAATTTATTCACCGGAATTTCTGAAAGAAGCACCTCGGCCCAGTACTCCTGGATTGTACAGCCCTCAAGTATCCTGAGCACCTTTGCTGCCTGATATTCATTTGAACTCATGCCCTGGAAAACGAGTATGCTGTTTTCTTTCTCCGCCGGTCCGGAAACCGCGGCATCATCCGCCGCCGCCAGGACTATATTATCAATTCCGTAGGTAACCGGCCCGTTCACGAAACCGATGCTGGCGAAGGAAAGGTACCTGCCCATATATTCCGCCCGGCCGAGAACCGGCACGTCTGCATCCACGTGCACCGGGTCTGTCATGTCGTTGCAGTAGTACTCAACAATCCCCGCGTCGGCATCAAAAACAATCCTGTAATGGTTCCACTTTCCTTTTTCAACATTCGTAAGAACCCTGTGCCCCACCGGCTCTATGCTGAAGCCCTCTATCCTTTTGCTCGGCGGCTCAGGAAAATACCTGCGCCAGTCACCGCAGTAGTCGTGATACCACGTGCTCATGTTGTAGAGCCCCATGGCAAGCGCGATGCCTTTCGCGTTCCCGGCGCCCTCCATCGCAATGTTTGCGTCAAAATCAAGCGTTCCTTTCTTTACGAGAGGTGTCTCTTTTTCGGCAAAACCTCCGTTGTAGGGGTTATTAAAGCATGTTATCTTCAGAATTCCGTCTTCAATTCTGTACAGACTCTGGTTTTCTGCCGCCTTTACGCTCCAGCCTAATTCGCTGAGCGGCGTCCCGTTTTTGATTCCGTCAAAATTCTCGCTGTAAATGACCTCGGCACAAAGCATCGTGGCCAGAAATAGAAGGAAACAGACTATGCCAGCCTGCAATTTTCTTAAAATCATTTGCCACCTCCTATCCCGGCCACTATTATTGCCGCCTGTTCAAGTTCCGAAACGTCTATAACAACACGTCCTTTTTCATTGTTAAACTTAAGTGCGCTCTGATGAGGATAAGGAACGGGCAGAAGAGCATTTGCCCTTGTGCATTTTTCACCTTCATCCAGTTTCACAACAACCTTTATGTTTCGTTTCGTCTCCGGTAATTCATGGTACATCGATATGTAATCCGATTTGGGCAGATTCAGAAGATGTACAGTCACCTCCCTCTGCCCTTTCTGGAAAGCCCTTCCATAAGTGAACGGCTTCCAGAGGATTCTGTCGGAACCCTCCACGCTGGCTGCCCCTTCGGGAATCTTCCTGAATCCCGGGTCATAAAAATATTCTGAAAACCTGAATGAGTACGCAAACCTCTTCCATCCGTCGTCTATGGAATTCTTCGGCCCTATCTTGCCGTTCCAGTGGACACCCGAGGCAAAAGCGATATATTGCAGCAACCGTTGTGTGATACCTCCCGGGGCGTACGTCATCCATCCCACCGCCGGCTGTGCCCCGTTTTTCCTTACAACCTGCGTATTATCAACCAACTCGGTCGCCCATTTCTCCCATGTATTCAGGCCCTGCGACTCCGAAGTGTAATTGAGCAGGAATTCAAAAAGGATGCCGGAGTTTGTTGATTGTTCCGCAAGGTATTTCGGGAAGACATTCTCAAGTTTATAACGGTAACCGGCATTTGTCATGTATTCAAACCTGGGATACTTCGCACTAACCTCGCTTCTCCACAGTTTCAGGAGGTTTGCCGCTATGTCATCGGGGTTCTTGAACAATTCGTCTGTTGAAACTCCGTTAAAGTTATACCACCTCTCCTCGTCTTTCCGGAGTATGTCCAGCGGGTCGGGCGGAACTGCCGGTATGAAATTCCAGTCCCATCTCACCCCGTCCCATCTGAACATGTCCGTGGAAGCAATCATCTCCTGCGCCCATCGCTTTATGGACTCTTCGTCATAGACATTTGCAGAAACTACCGCAAACCTGTCATCCCCGTGAAGTTTGCCTGCCCAGAAATAAATCTGCCCGTCTCGCGTATACTGCATATCTTCGGGATGCTGTAATGCACCGGGCAGACTAGCAAACCCTGACGCCATGGTGACTACCCTGACTCCGTTTTTCTTGCCAATGGCAACCAGGTTCTTGATGAACTGCCGGGTTATGGTAGTCCTGTATGCGGTCTGTGACTCTGTTTGAGGTTCAAATATTTCCGTATCGGGGGTCATGTCGTAAATCTCGTCCGGCATCCAGCAGTAGTATTCAACGATGCCGTTATAGTTTTCCCTAAGATTGTGTATAAGGTAGCCCTCCTGCCCTTCCCTGTTCATCCAGCCCGGGTTGGCGACGTAAGGATGGCCGACTTTCGTGAACTGCTCCGCCACCGCAAAATACTCCCTTCCGACTCCTGCCTGCTTGCCGCTTTTTGACGCTTCCGCACTCAATTCATATCCGTATTCCCTTCCCGCGTTATTCCACTTTACGGGTATTTCCTTCTTCTCATTCGGAGAAAGAATAACCTTCTCCTTCAGGATAGTCTCCTTTTCGTCAATCCTGCCCGTAATCTGCACAATCAGGTCCGCTTCCGCCTTTTCGCCGGAGTTGTTCTTCAGAGTCACGATGCCTTCCCCTTCCTCATCCGGCCAGTATATCAGTTTAGACGGCATGACCTTCTCAACGGTAATCCCTTCTTTTGCGGGGAGCAGTTTCTTCGCCAGAGCGGTGGCATCTTCAGGGCTTCCGGCGAAGACCTTCAGGTTTATGGAAACCGGCCTGCCTGCCTCGTCCCATCTCAACACCCTGCTGTAAACACCCATTGAAAGGAATCTTCCTGAAAAGCCCTCCTCCTGCCCCCTCTGCAGGTATCCGAGGGAGCGCAGATTTTCAGGCCTGTCAACGAGAAAACCTATTCCGCCTTTTGAAGCGGAGTCATAGGCAAAAATATACCCGGGAGCGAGCGAATGATATTCCCACCCCTCGTTGGCGCCGTGTCTTCCCCCGTCGGGATAGAATAGAGTTACAGGGCTGAAACCGTTTGAACGCAGCTGTACATAGACCTCGGCAAGCCGTGTCTTCGGTGTCACTTTATAATTAATATCCATAAAAGGCGTATCATCGCCGATGGAAATTACCTGGACTGTCTTTGCCAGTGCGCCTTCCCATTCAAAGGTGAAGACAGCACCGTTTGCCGTCTTTTCCGTAATACTGTGTTTTGCAGGCGCGGATAAGTTTCTCTGGATATCCATAGCAGGACTCTTGGCGAATGTTTTGCTATACTGGTTCTGCTCGCCGCATTCAACCGCCGTAAGAGAAATTATGGTATCAAACGCTTTTGACGCGGACGCGGGTTTTATGCTTTTTATCACGCCTGTTTTTGCAAGAGACATCTCATAGTTCTTGGTCTTAATCTGGAACGCATCCGCTTCTTCGGCAATCTCCACGGAAAAAGCCTGCGCGCAGGGAAAAACCAGCGTTATAAACAAGCACAAAAAAATCCGCCTTGTGATTTTCATCCAGAACCTCCCTTTTACTTATATATTTTACCGCGGAATGCGCACTGTTCTTCCTATTTCCATCCGGGAGT
>CAYOFY010000040.1:0-14108 GCA_964403465.1 uncultured bacterium | reverse complement strand
GTAGTCCGGCTCCTGTCCCGTTGCGACAGCAAGGAAACGTTCGCGGTCGGACAATCTATTTTTCATTCTTTCAGTCATAACCAGTCTCTTGAATCAGGCACAGGTAGCCATTTCCCATTTTGTGCAATGGATTCCTGGCTTATGAGTCCCGGGAGGGTTATGTCCATTGCCTGATGGATGCCTATGGGACAGGATTTCTTGCCCTGTATTGCGGCAACGAAATCGAGTATTTCAAAATAATCGCCACCACCGTGCCCTGCTTTTTTTGCCTTTTCAAGATGCTTTTTCCATTCCTCAGGAAGAAATTCCTCTTCGATTTCGGTTGTCTCCATCCACGTATTTTTGTCCTTGCACCTTGAACGAAGCCATATCTTGTCTTTCTCGTTTGCAGACCGGGCGGATTCATAACAGCCGTTCGTTCCCTGCAGGGAATAGTTTGTCATTGCATGCGGACGGTCGGAAAGCATATCAACCCTGATTTTTATCAGCCGTCCCTTCAGGGTTTTGCATAGCATTACGCAGGAATCCTCATTTTCGTAGTAATTCCCCCTCGGGTCTTTGTAGTGGTGACCGGTTCCCACACAGCATACAGATACAACCCTGTCGCCTTCCATCCATTGCAGTATCGGTCCAAGGCTGTGCGTGCCGTAGGTAATGCCGTTTATGCCTGTCTGCCACTTCCTTCTCCATACAGTAATTTCATTGAGTTCTTTCAGTTCGTGTATGTATTCACCCTCGGCATAGCAGGGTTCGCCGAAAAATCCTTTTCTGACCAGTTCTCTTATGAGCACGTTATTTTTCATATAGGTATAGTTTTCCGCCATCATGTAGATGCCCTTTGAATTGTTTGCCGCTCTCACCAGTTTTTTACATTCCTCAACTGAAACCGCGGCGGGCACTTCGCTTATTACGTGAAGGTCTTTCTTCAGGGCTGCCGTTGCCTGTGGCGCATGAAAGGGCATGGGGGTGGATATGATGACCGCATCAATGTCGGATTTCTCAAGCATCTCGGAATAGTCGGCATACTTTTCTTCGGCGCCAAAAAACAGGCGGCTTTCCTCCAGTTTCTCCTTGTTGATATCGCAAACAGCATGGATCTTCAGTCCGCCGATGCTTTCAGCGGCAAGGCGGAATGAACGGCCTCTCGTTACCGAACCTGCAACGCCGATTTTTATTTGTTTTGTCATTTTCCCTTTCCGTGACTTCGGTAGTACTTGAATCCTTCAATGAGAGTTTTCATGTTTTCCAGGGGTACGCCCGGGGTAATGGAGCTTGAGCATCCGAGCATCAAGCCGACCCTCGGCCCATTTTCAACCAGCCAGTCAATCTGACGTTTCACATCGGCGGGTTTGCCTTTGGGCAGGGTGGTCGTGACCGACACCCCGGCTATGATAAACAGATTGTCTCCGTCCCGGGACTTCATCCTGCAGATCTTTTCGTAATCCATGCCGTCTTCGTACTGAAATCCCTGAAAACCTCCGATTCCGGCTTCGAGCAGGCGCGGAACCATTTCCATAAGGTTTCCGTCGCAGTGCCATATCAATCGTATACCGGCATCAAGAAACGGCTTTATTGAACGGGCAAAATAGGGGAACCAGAGATTATCGAGCGTTTTAACGTCCACCAGCGTGCCCCGTGAATCGCCCATATCGTGGTCAAGGCGCAATAACCGTGGCAGTCCGCCTTCAACTATGGCTCTGGCAGCAATGCGGTTATATACCTCGGCGGCATCGGCATATATCTTGAAGCCCCGCTCAATGACATCGGGGTAAAGCGCATAGGCCATAAAGTAGTTGGAATAGCCGTAATGTCCGTAAAGAAAGCCTGGAAAAGCGAAAAAACCGCCATAAGGTCCCTTCAACATATTACTGCCGAAAAGCTGCTGGATCGAAACCTCGTCGGAGATGCGCCGGCGCACCTCTTGGTCGGCGCTGGCTTCAAGGTTAATGCGCCACGCTTCCCATTGCGGGAGAAGAAATTTTTCCATGTGCTCAACGGCCGCCTCCGGCGAGTCAATCGTCATGCCATCACGGATAATCTGTTCCGCTCCTGTGGTTGCCCCTCGCTGCGTATTTTTGTCAAAGCCCTGGTCTTTCATACTCAGAGGATTATCGGGAATCCACTGGTCTATGAAACAGACCCCGGCTTTCAGTTGAAAGTCAAGGTAAACCCGCACGGGCTCTTTCGAATAGCTTCCGCGCGGATTGCCGGAAAGTTCCTCCAGATGCGACCATTGCATATCGTTAATCATCCATGAGGGAATGCCCTTTGCCGTACGCATTGAGATTGTGTCTGCGGCAAGCTGCGCGTTTTCGCCCCATTTGCCTGAGAAACCGGTGAGTTCTGTATATTCCTTTCTCTACTGTCTGATGGATAAAACTACTGTTGAATCAATCCTTCAAGGAGTACTTTTTCAAGGTCTGTTCCGGAGCGGTTTTGTTTTTGACCACGTCCATTAGGGCGGCCTGAAATCTTCCAGGGTCCGGTACCTGTATGGCGTTTCTTCCGAAAACCACGCCTTTCGCTCCATCTTTTGTCTCATCTGCGGCAAGTTTTAACGCATCCATCTGTGAAGGCAGTTTTGAAGCGCCGAGTGCAAAAATGGGTATAGGGCAACCTGCCACCACTTTTTTGAAGTTGTTGGTATAGAATGTTTTTATCATATCCGCTCCCAGTTCTGCGATAATGCGGCAACCAATTTTTACCTGCTTATGCATTTCTTCGGATTTGAGATTATCGCTATGGGCAGGGAAATACTCACCGATGACAGGTATTCCAAGACGATGACACCTGGCAGTCAGGGTGCGGAATATTTCTACATTCTTTGCGTCTCTTTTTTCGCTTCCGGTTTTCAGTGTAAGGGATACAAGTGCGATTTCAACTCCGAGGGATAACGCTTCTTCAGGAGAGAACGCCTCGGCGGATACTGCCTCATTGTATTCCCAGTGAAAGCAGTAAACAGTGTTCCAGTTAAGCCTGCCCACTATGGCCGGCGAGTCTTTCTCCGAAAAGAATTCCCCTGTATGTTTTATCATTGCCGGACTAAGCAAAACCCCGTCAACATTCTTGTTGATTTTTGAAACTGTCTCGCCTATGTTTATCATCCCCGGAATGGGTCCGTCGAATTCCCCGTGGTCGCAGGCTATGATGACCGCGTTGCCTTTTGAAAAGAGTTTTCTTATCCTTATTTCTCTGCCGTCCATGGTTGTTCTCCTTCGCAGGTATGACCTGCGGGTACCATATGTTCAGTAAGAAAGTACACCATTGATGCTGGTTACGAAACGAAAGAAAACTTGACAAAATTATACCACCAGGATAAAATATGTCAAATGGGAATATCAAGCATCAAAAGAAAGAACAGAATAATAGAGATTCTGAATACACAGGGTGCTGTCGCAGTTTCGGAACTCGTGCAGAGATTAAACGTATCCGAGGTTACGGTGCGACGGTACCTTGAAGAAATGGAACAGGATAATTTCCTGCTGAGGACTTACGGAGGTGCGGTAAAGAAAGAAAGCGGCATTTCTGCGGAGTTCTTTTTCGGAGAAAAGGAAAAGAAAAATCTCGCGGAGAAAAAGGCGATCGCGGATGAGGCCGTTTCACTGATAAGAAACGGCGAGACGATATTCCTTGATACAGGCACCACCACTCTTGAGATAAGCAGACTCCTTGCAAGGAGCGGCAGGAATATCCTTGTCGTTACAAATTCGCTTCCCGTTGTTACGGAGTTATCTCAGGCAGGCGACATAAAGGTATTCCTGCTGGGGGGCTTTTTGCGCCGCGAGTTGATGGATATGTCCGGCCCATTTTCCGATGACGAAATAGGCAAGCTCACCTTTGACCAGGTATTCGTTGGAGTTGACGGGATATCGGCTGACAGGGGTCTTACCACAACGGACACGACAACCGCGAGGATAGAGGAGGCTGTCATGGAGAGAACCCGCATCCTGAACGTGGTTGCGGATTTTTCCAAGATAGGGAAAGTTTCTCTTATCCCGTACGGAAGTATTGAAAAAAGGGATGTCCATAGACGTCTCATAACAGATTCCTCGGCGGGAAAGAAGGAGCTCAAACGTATAGAGAGAAAACTGGGTTTTGAAATAAGAGTTGCAATGCTGGGGAAAAGATAGAAATGAAAAGTCAAAAGATAGGATTTATGGGGTTAACTCTTGAGCTCTATAAGAAGAAATTACCCGAATTGATGAAATCCCTTAATGAATTTTCCAAAAATTTGAACTCCATACTGGCGGAAACAACAGGAACCGTGCACTGTCCCGTGGCATGGAATAGAAAGACAATTTCCGAAGGGTTCAATCTTTTCAAAAAAGAGAATGTTGACGGCATAATACTGGTTTTTCTCTCTTATTCAACGAGTCTTGAAATCCTTCCTGCCTTGAGGCATGCGAGAGTTCCAATTCTAATATGGAATACCCAGAAACTTGCGGAAATCAGAGGTGGTTTCGGCTCTCAGGAACTGCTGGAAAATCACGGGATGCATGGGGTACAGGATCTGGCCAGCGTACTTGGCAGGGAGAAAATAGATTTTTCGATCATAACCGGCCACTGGGGGGACAGGACAACCATTTCTGCTGTGAAAGACTGGTGCATGGCGGCGTATGCCGCATCAGGAATATCCCGGGCTCGCATAGGCAGGATAGGAAATATTTTCCCCAAGATGGGAGATTTTGCCATGGAACCGGATATTCTTAGGAGAGTTCTTGGTCCGGAAACAGACGAGATTGGAGACAGTGTCCTGAAAAAATTCGGCAGATTTGCTTTCTCTGAAAAGGGTGTGGAGGAGGAATATCTCCCCTCCGGATTATCATGGGCGCCTGAGATAAGCAAGAAGACGAGAAAAGACACATTGAAATCCATAGGATTTCTTGAATACCTGGCCGAGAGAAGAAAACTCTCGGGGCTGGCTGTAAACTTTGAAGGGCTGGGAAAGGAAATGCCGATGCCTTTTCTCGGCATATCGTGCATGATGGCCAGGGGGCTTGGATACGGAGGAGAAGGCGACATATATTCGGCATCAGCAGTTTTGCTCGGCCAGATGCTTTCAGGAAACAGGACGACTTTCACCGAGATGTTCACGACAGATTACAAGAACTCCCGCATTTTCATGTCGCATATGGGCGAATCAAATATAGCCCTGAGAAGAAAGGATGAACCGGTAAGACTCGTTCTCAATGAAATGCAGTTGGGAAACAATATCCCCACTGCGGTCCCTGTTTTCGGCATAAGACCGGGCTTGTATACACTTCTTAACCTGACGGGAATGCCCGATGGTAAATTGAGATTTATTTCAAGCATCGTGAAGGTAATGAACAGCAAACCCCTGACGGGAATCGCAACACCTCATTTTTTTATCAAACCGGGACAGACGGTTGAGGAATTTCTCACGGCTTACAGCAGGGTGGGAGGAACCCATCATCTTGCAATGGCAGAAGGGGATATTCGCGGTAAACTGCAGCTATTCTGCAATATGAAGAACATCCAGTATGTGGAGATAAAATGATACTGGTTTTTGACAGCGGCACAACCAACACAAAGGCATTTCTGTTTAATGAAAAGGCGGAACTTCTGGCAGGTGTATCACATCCTACAAAGATTCTGCATAAAGCCCCTGGTGTGGTTGAACAGAAGGCAGAGCACTGGTGGAATGCAGTGGTTAAATCAGCAGAGAAATTACATGATTCGGTTCACTGGAATAGGAAAGAAATATCCGCCGTGGCCATAAGCAGTCAGGGCGGAACTTTTGTCCCGCTGGACATTCATCTGAAACCGCTGAGTCCCGGGATAACCTGGCTGGATAACAGGGCGGCATCGATTGCAGGAAGACTGAACAGCAAGTACGGCGACATCTATTTTTACAGGAAAACAGGTCATCAGTTTGCAGGATGGTCACCACCTGCCTCATGGCTCTGGTTCAGGGAAAAAAAGACAGCCATTGTATCTAAACTGCACAGGTTATCTTTCGTTGCGGATTATCTGAATTTTCGACTCACCGGGAAATTTTACCTTGACGCCACCTCGGCTCAGATGACATGCTTTTACAATATAGTAAAGGACTGCTGGGATAAGGAAATACTTAATATTTCCGGGCTGAAGGAAGAGAGCCTGCCCCGGGTGATTCCACCCTGCTCTGTCGGAGGCACCGTTACGGAAGAAGTGGCTGAACTTCTTGATATCCCCTCAGGGATACCGGTTGTTGCAGGAGGACATGACCAGTACTGCGCTTCTATGGGAGCCGGAGCGGTAAATAGGGGAGATTGCCTTCTTTCATGCGGGACTGCGTGGGCACTTCTGGTTATGACGGAAACACCGGTCTTTATACCGCATACTGGATGGTTTCCTGGCAGACATCTCCAGAAAAACCGTTTTGGACTGATGTCATCGGTGAGTAACGGTGGAGTAATTCTTGACTGGATGAGAAAGAATCTCCGCATAAAAGGAACTCTGGACAAAGGAGAAGAGAATATCAAGGTTATGCCCGATTTTGCCGGGAAAAAAGGAGTTATCAGGAATATCAGTCTGTCCACAACAGGAGAGGATATCTTCCATGCCGGCATGAAGGCGTTATCCATGACGGTGAACGAACGGCTTGAAAAGATAAATAAGAGGATGGAAGTAAAACGGCTTTTCATGGTGGGTGGAGGAAGCAGGGAGAGGATGCTGCCTGGAATGATAGAAAAATATACTGGCCTGAAGGTGATTTTGCCTGAAACAAATGAAGCTGCGGGAAGAGGTGCCGCTCTTCTGGCAATTGAAAAGACGTAAATCGTAACCCCTGACCTTAGTGTCATCACATTGTCATTTTGAAGCATAGCCGAATAAATCTGACGCAGTTTGTCATCCCTGCGGATAGTGAGTGGGGATCCAGAGGAACGTAATAGGTCCCGGCTTAAAACATGCCGGGATGATAAGAAACGTCAATTGCCACGCAAAAAACGCTCGCAACGACAAAAAGCGTCGGTCGGGGTAAAGGAGATATGAAAATGGGATACTGGGCGGATGTGGATTTAGGGAGAGTTCCAGACATAAAGGTTGCACCTCCGGGGCCCAAATCAAGGGATTACCATGGCAGGGCTGAGAAATTCATGAAAGGATATTCAAGCCAGGTGCAGCTGTTTCCCGTAGTTTTTGAAAAAGGACACGGGTGCACGCTGACAGACGTTGACGGCAATACCTACATTGATTTCTCTTCAGGCATATATGTCACAAGTCTGGGGCATTGTCATCCCAAGGTGAGCGAGGCAGTTGCAAAATATGCAAAAACACTGATGAACTGTCATGATTTTACAACTCCCATCAAGACAAAACTTCTTGAAAAACTCGCAGGAATAACTCCCGGGGATCTTAACGGAATACAACTGTACGACAGCGGGACAACTGCCGTGGAAGCAGGCCTCAGGGCTATGCGGGCTGCGACAGGCAGGTTTGAATTCATATCCTTTCACAGGGATTTTCATGGAAAAACCATGGGTGCGGTGAGTCTTGCCAGGGTTGACAGAACGCAGGGAATGCGTGCGCCGGGATTTTTCCTTGTACCGAGGGGATACTGCTACAGGTGTGCATTCAAGATGCAATATCCCGAGTGCGGACATTACTGCGTTGACTACATTGAAAGGGTAATGAAGGAAGAAACATCCGGGCAGGTTGCCGGGATAGTCCTTGAACCCATACAGGGATGGGCGGGTTCCATCATTCCGCCCGATGGATGGATTCAGAAAATCAGGCGATTGTGCGATAAATATAAGATGCTTCTCATGGCCGACGAGGTTCTAACCTGTATGGGCAGGACGGGCAGGATGTTTGCCATGGAGCACTGGAATACCGTGCCTGATGTTATCACTCTCGGAAAATCTTTCGGCAACGGGTTTCCTGTTACAGCAATGGTTTTGTCCGAAAAGTACAAAGATGCACTGGAAAAAATTTCCGCCTCCACGAGTTACGGAGGCAATCCCATGGCATGCGCCGCAGCTCTGGCTTCCATTGAAGTTATAGAGGAAGAGAATCTTCTTGAACACGCAAGAGATCTGGGGGGGTATATCCTCGGACTTCTTAGGAAAATCAAGGAAGAGCATCAGATTGTGGGAGACGTGAGGGGTAAAGGATGCCTCCTGGGAATTGAGCTTGTCAGGGACAGGAAGACGAAAGAGCCGTTTGAAGAGGCGGGAAAACTTGTGTATCAGAAGGCGTTTCAAAAAGGACTGGCATGGGTGCCGGCGGGACATAACCTGCGACTTTCGCCTCCGATTATCATGAACAAGGAAATGGCTGCGAAGGGTATAGGAATCATCGAAGAAGCGATCGGAGAAACAGAGAAGGAGCTGGGTTTAAGATGAGCGGAATAATGAGAGACTTTAAGATAGAAGGCGAAGAGAAAAGGAAATTGCTGAAAAGGGCGAGAGAGATATGGAAGAAATGGAAACTTCTCTTACCGGAAAAGAATACGCTTGTGCTTGATTTCAGACTTGGAGATTTTTTCAGATACGGGCACATAGAATATCCTGTAGTGAACCTTGAGGAAGAAAATTACTGCGGGAAGTTTATTTTTATGTTTGAAGGACAGACCTGCCCTGCCCACAGGCACAGGAAAAAGAATGAGACTTTTTTTCTATTGAGGGGCAGGGTCAAAATGCTTTATGAAAACAAGAAGCGCATTCTGGAACCCGGAGATGTTCTGATCATGCCTGTGGGAAACCTGCATTCTTTCTCGGCAATGACAGATTCCTTGCTTATGGAGGTTTCACAGGCGTCAGTACCGGGTGATAATTTTTTCAAAGACAGATTGATCGGAATTCTGTGATAAGAAGTTTAAAGTTATGAAGTTAAAAACCCTTAACGGAGATTCTTATGGACATGGAATTTGCAGGAAAAACGTCTGAAGAGCTGAAAAAAGCAGCTTCAAGAAACACGATAATAATCTTTCCGATAGGCCAGACGGAAGAACACGGGAAACATCTTCCGGTAATGACCGATGCCTTTATTGCTGAGAAGATCGCGTACGGAGCGGCAAAAAGATTGCATGGGAAGATGCCGGTTCTGGTCATGCCAACCATATGGTCGGGATACTCCACGAGAGAAGTCAGGAAATGGGCAGGAACTGTTTCTCTTTCCCTGGATACTTTTATGGACATGGTTCTGGAAATATGCGGAAGTCTTATTGACATGGGTTTCAGAAAAATCGTTCTGATAAGCAGCCACGGAAATCATACTGGTGCGCTGGAGGTCGTTGTGAGGAAGATTGCCGACCTTTATGGAGTTTACATTGCTCTAACCATTCCTACCGTGATTGCAAGAGATGAGATTGCTTCTCTGCTCAGGGCAGGCAGGAGAGGGAGCTGTCACGGCGGAGAATACGAAACGTCTCTAATGCTTTATCTTGCGGAGGAGCTTGTCCGGAAAGACAGATTAACCAGCGCAGATATATTGAGGATAAAATCAAAATTCTATCCGGGAAAGGTATTTATTTCAACATGGGGGTTACAGAAGAGCAAAACGGGAATTTACGGGGATCCGACAGTCGCTACAAAAGAAACCGGAAAAAAAATCTTTGAGTCCATACTGGATGTGTACTCCCCCTTCTTGATAGAATATGGCAGGCAAAAAAGGGAAAAGACAAAATAGTGAAAAAGGAAAAGATGAAACTCGGTTTTTGTCCGATAGGAAAATTTGTTTTCAGCCATGCGGAAGCGATGAAGAATAAAGAGTTTCTTGAGGAGAAACTGGAATCGTTTGACGTGCAAATTGTGTCGCTTGACGGTGTAATCAAAGACGGTATGGTGAGAGACCAGGTGCATGTGGAGCCTGTGGTCAGGCATTTTAAACAGCATGATGTTGACGCGGTTTTTATCCCGCACTGCAATTTTGGTACCGAGGGAGCGGCGGGAATGCTCTGCTCCAAACTCAAACTGCCGGTTCTTCTATGGGGGCCGAGAGACGGAGCGCCGCTTCCTGACGGCACGCGGCTTACCGATACACTGTGCGGGCTGTTTGCCACCAGCAAGGTACTTGTCAAACTCGGCGTTCCGTTCACATATATTGGGAATTGCTTTCCGGATGAACCATCTTTTGAAAAAGGGATGCTTAATTTCTTGAGGGCGGTAAACATTGTGAGAAGTTTCAGAAAGGGCATAAGGATAGGGCATATAGGACAGCGGATTGATTTTTTCTGGACGACAATAATAAATGAAAGTGAACTGCTTGAAAGGTTCAATGTAGAGATAATTCCCATTGACATGATTTCATTTATACGGGAATCAAAAAGGAAAGCGGAGAGAAATCTTAATGCATACAGGAAAGAATTGGCAGAACTGAAAAAGAAGATGGATATGGAAGGATTCAATTCGGATGAGCCGCTGCTAAACGTCCTGGCAGTGCGCGACCAGATGCTGGAATCCGCCGAATTCAGTAAACTGGATGGGATTGCCGTGCAGAGTTTCATGTCCATTATTGAGGAAATGGGAGCATACTGTTGTTTTGCGGATAGTTCGGTTGCAGAAAAGTATCCCCTGGGGCATGAGTCGGATATCCACGGGGTGATAAGCGACATGATATTAAGGCGTGTTTCTCTTGATAAAGAGCCCGCTTTTCTTGCGGATGTTACAATACGACATCCTGAGAATGATAACTCCGTTCTTCTCTGGCATTTTGCTGCTCCCGTCTCGCTGTGCCATCCCGGAGAAAGAGTACGTCTGGATAAACACTGGATACTGCCGTCTGAATTTTCAGGCATGACCCATTTCCGGTTAAAGGACGGGCCGATAACGGTGGCAAGGTTTGACGGTGAGAGGAATAATTATCAAATTGCGGTTGGCGAGGGCGTTTCCGTGGAGGGACCGAAAACTCTGAATAACTACGTATGGATGGAAGTGAAAGACTGGCAGGAATGGGAAAGAACTCTGATAGAAGGTCCTTTTATCCACCATGCAGGTATGATTTACGGTCATTACGCTGATGCTGTGGTTGAGGCCTGCAAATACATTCCGGGCCTTAAACCTGTCCGCATGAAATAAGAATAACAGTAAAAAGAAAACTATGAAAACTTATAATGTGGGGTTGATAGGGTTTGGATTTATAGGCAGGGTGCACGCATACGGATACGAAAATATCAAATATTACTACCCCGAATGCAATTTCCGTGCCAGGCTTTTCGGTGTATGCGGAAGGAGGGAAGAAACGATAAGTGAAGCAAAACAGAATTTTGGTTTCAGATACGGAACCGCAGACTATAAGGAATTGATAAACCATCCGGATGTTGATGTGATAGATATCTGTTCTCCCAACAACCTTCACAGGGAGCATCTGCTTGAGGTCATGAAGTCGGGGAAGCCGGTTTACTGCGAAAAGCCGCTAGTTTGCGATATGAAAGAGGCAAATGAAATAGCGGATGCCCTGAAGGGGTTTAAAAGCATTCACCAGGTGGCTTTCCACAACAGGTTTTTCCCTGCATCACTGAAGGCCAGAAGTCTAATCGAAGGAGGTTATCTTGGAAATGCTGTTTCCTTCCGCATTTCGTACTATCATTCCGGAAGTCTTGACAGGGAAAAACTTATGGGATGGAAGCAGGAAAAAGGTGCAGGGGTATTGCTGGATCTGGGGTCTCACGCAATTGACCTGATATATTTCTTTCTCGGGCAATTTGAAGAGGTTATGGGAACCGAAAGGATACTCTATCCGGATAGAAAAAACAGAAAGGGAAATATTGTGAGAGTTGAGGTTGAGGATTATTCCCTTGTGAACGCCAGGATGAAAAACGGAGCCATCGGTGTTATTGAATCGTCCAAGATAGCTGCCGGAGCTGAGGATGAATTGAGATATGAGATTTACGGGACAAAGGGTGCAATAAGATATAACTCAATGCAGCCGAACTACCTCGAATTTTTCAATGCAGTTGAAAAGGATGCGGGTTTCAAGATGATTCCCACGGTCAGTAAATATGCTGAAAGTAGTTTTCCCGGCCCAAAGTTTTCCATAGGCTGGACAAGAGGCCATATACATTCTATATATAACTTTCTTAGATGTGTTGAGGAAAACAGACAGGCTGAACCCTCCTTTTATGAGGGGATATACAATATGAAGATTGTGGAAGCCGCAAAGATATCATTGAAAGAAAAACGGTTTTTAATTATCCCTTGACAGATATGTTTTAAAAAGGTAATATCTAACTCTTGACAGCAGAAAAATAAAATAGTATAATTATCTGCGCAAGTGAGAAACCATATCATTCTTTTTGATATCTTTTAGGAAGAATGTTGTGGTAAGTTCTTTGAAAATTTGACAATTTATGGTCAAGCTAGAAAGGGCACGTGGTGGATGCCTTGGCGAAACCTGGCGATGAAGGGCGTGGCAAGCTGCGAAAAGCCCCGGGTAGGTGCAAGCAACCTTTGATCCGGGGATATCCGAATGGGGCAACCCATCCGCCGTAACGGGCGGATATTCGCCGCAAGGCGAAAGCGAACCGGGGGAACTGAACCATCTAAGTACCCCGAGGAAAAGAAAGAAAATCTCTATTCCCCCAGTAGCGGCGAGCGAAAGGGGAAGAGCCCAAACCGTATAATGGTAATAGCGTAGGTGCGTTCATTATGCGGGGTTGTAGGGTCTGGCATGAGGGAACCTACTCCCTTGACAGGTCCAGAAGTTTTTCAGGATAGTTGAATGACTTGGAAAGGTCAACCACAGAAGGTGAAAGTCCTGTAAGCGAAATCCTGGAAACACCTGAGCCGGATTCCTGAGTACTACGGAGGTACCGTGAAGCTCCGTTGGAAACCGGGAGGACCACCTCCCAAGGCTAAATACAAGGTTTCGACCGATAGTGTACAAGTACCGCGAGGGAAAGGTGAAAAGAACCCCGGAAGGGGAGTGAAATAGAACCTGAAACCGTGTGCCTACAAGCAGTCGGAGTCCCGAGCAATCGGGATGACGGCGTGCCTATTGAAGAATGAGCCGGCAAGTTATTGGCTGCAGCGAGGTTAATCCGCTCAAGCGGAGGAGCCGAAGCGAAAGCGAGTGGTCTTAAACGGGCCCATCAGTTGCAGTCAATAGACCCGAAACCGGGCGATCTATCCATGACCAGGATGAATTCGCTGTAAAAAGCGAAGGAGGTCCGCACCAGTGATCGTTGCAAAGATCTTGGATGAGTTGTGGATAGGAGTGAAAGGCTAATCAAGCTCGGTGATAGCTGGTTCTCCCCGAAATGACTTTAGGGTCAGCCTCACCGTATAGGATGATGGGGGTAGAGCACTGATAGGGCAAGGTTCCATACCTGGAGCCAAGTTCTTTCAAACTCCGAATACCATCATTTGTTTGGTGGGAGTGAGACTGTGGGGGCTAAGCTCCATAGTCAAAAGGGATTCAGCCCAGACCATCAGCTAAGGTCCCTAAATCCAGGCTAAGTGGTAAAGGAGGTGGGATCGCATAGACAACCAGGAGGTTGGCTCAGAAGCAGCCATCCTTTAAAGAAAGCGTAACAGCTCACTGTTCGATGTGATTCTGCGCCGACAATTCAACGGGGCTGAAGTCTGGTACCGAAGCTATGGCTTGTCATTAGCGCAAGCGAAGACATGGGTAGGGGAGCATTCCCTGGCGATGAAGTTCGTCTGTAAGGACGGATGCAGCCAAGGGAAGAGAGAATGTCGGCATAAGTAGCGAAAATTCCGATGGAAATTCGGAACGCCGAAAGCCTAAGGTTTCCTGGGGAAGGTTCGTCCGCCCAGGGTTAGGCGGGAGCTAAGTTGAGGCCGAAAGGCGTAAGCGATGCACAGCTGGTTAATATTCCAGCCCCATCTGGTAAGCGTTAACACCGAAGGGGGGACGGAGGATAGTAGGTCATCCGGTCAATGGTCGTACCGGTTTAACTCCCCAGGTCCGCTTGTGGCAAATCCATGAGCACCCAGGACCGAAGGAGGAATACGAGCCCAATCGCAAGTGCGGGCGAAGTGACCGAGTTATTCTTCCAAGAAAAGCCTCGTAGGGAGTTTATCAGGTGCCCGTACCGCAAACCGACACAGGTAGGCTGGGGGAGCACCCCAAGGCGCGCGAGATAACCCTTGCTAAGGAACTCGGCAATTTAACCCCGTAACTTCGGAAGAAGGGGTGCCCCG
>CAYOFY010000039.1:0-14121 GCA_964403465.1 uncultured bacterium | reverse complement strand
CATTGCGAGCGCGAAATACTGCCCCCCCACCGTACCCAGCTTCGGCTGAGTACCCGCCTCCCCCTCGAGGCCTGTCCGCCGTAGGCCTGGCGAAGGCGGAGGGGAGGATAAAAGGAGGGGGTGAAAGTTTCGCGGCAATCTCGCAAGGGGGAATCTTTAATGAGGATAAACCGGAAGATACTTGAGAAGCCGTGGACAGCCGCCTGGGTCTTCAATCCCGACGGACCGGTTTGCGATTTCGGCGTTTTCCATTTCCGCAGGAAACTGCACTTTGAGAGAGTCCCGAAATCCTTTGTCCTTCATATATCGGCGGACAACCGCTACCGTTTTTTTGTCAACGGGCAATCGGTATGCCGGGGCCCGTGCCGGGGAGACATGAACAGGTGGTTTTTTGAGACGGTTGACATTGCACATTTCCTTCGCGTCGGAGATAACATTCTTGCGGCTGTCGTATGGAATTTCGGCATTCTGAGACCGCTTGCGCAGATAACTTCCCAGACCCGGTTCGTGGTACAGGGCAATTCCGAAAAGGAGCGTGCAGCCGATACGCGTTCGGAAAGCGGCTGGAAATCCTTTTACAGCAGAGCTTATCTGCCGTATCTTGCAGGGGGTGACACCGCCCATCTTGCCGTGGGTCCGGGAGAACGGATTGACGGCAGTCTCTATCCGTGGGGATGGGAAAGGGAGGGTTTTGACGACAGCGGCTGGTCAGGGGTCAGGGATGCTTTGCCCAGGGCGCTGCCCCGCGCTGAACACAGCTGGGGGAGCGTCTCCTACCTGGTTCCGAGGCCCATACCCATGATGGAGGAAAAACCGCAGTTTTTCAAAAGGGTGGCGAAGGCCGAAGGCGTGGAGGTACCGGATGGATTCCTTTCCGGAAAAGCCGAACTGTCAATCCCGGACGGCAGCGAGATTTCCGTAATCCTTGACCAGTCGGTTCTTACCACCGCATACCCTGAGATTGAGGTAGGCGGCGGGAAGGGTTCATCCATAGTACTCTGTTACGCGGAATCCCTTCGCAGGGCAGGGGACAAGGGAAACAGGGGAGAGGTGGAGGGAAAGGAAATCAGCGGGTTGAGCGATTATTTCCTGCCTGACGGCGGTGAGAACAGGATTTTCGGTCCGCTCTGGTGGCGGACATTCCGTTATGTCCGGATGAGGATTGTTACCGGCGCAGAGCCCCTGAGGATAAAAAGATTTTCTTCTTCATATACCGTGTATCCCTTCAAGGAGAAGGCAACTTTTGAAAGCGACGACCCGGAATTGAAGGATATATGGAATATCGGGTGGCGCACGGCCAGGCTCTGCGCACACGAAACATACCTTGACTGTCCGTACTACGAGCAGCTGCAGTATGTCGGAGATACGCGCATCCAGGCGCTCATCTCCCTTTATGTCAGCGGCGATGACAGGCTGATGCGCAAGGCAATACGGCAGTTCGGCGATTCGCTTCTGCCCGACGGGCTCACGATAAGCCAGTACCCCTCTTTCTACATGCAGGTGATACCGCCGTATTCACTCCTGTGGATAAACATGCTGAGCGACTACCGGTGGTTCAGGGACGACCCTGCCTTCGTCAGGGAATTCCTGCCGGCCACGAGGCGCGTTCTCGGCTGGTTTGAGGAACGACTTGATGCGAGGACAGGGCTCCTGGGTCCCCTGGTCTGGTGGAATTTTGTTGACTGGTCCTACGACGGAGGGGTGCCTCCCGGAGCGAAGGAAGGGAATTCCTCGGTTGTATCCCTGCAGTTCATAGACTCGCTGCTTGACGCTTCTGAGATGGAAAAAGAGGCAGGCAATTCCTATTATGCGGTGCGGTATAAAAAACTTGCAGAAGGGATAAAAAAAGCCGTTCTGAAACAATGCTGGGATGGCAGGAAGCGATTGCTTTCCGATACGCCGTCCGGGAAACACTTCAGCCAGCATGCAAATGTCCTGGCAATTCTTAATGAAACCCTGCCGCGCAGAAGATGGAAACCTGTCATGAAAAAAGTGCTGGAGGGCCGTTCCCTTGTCCGGTGCACCTCCTACTTCCAGTTCTACCTGCACCGGGCGGTAAAAAAGGCAGGCATGGGCGACTCTTATATTTCTCTTCTTGATACGTGGAGGAAGATGCTGAAGATGGGACTGACAACCTGTTCCGAGAAGCCGGAACCGAGCCGTTCGGACTGTCATGCATGGAGCGCACACCCGAACGTGAACCTGCTTGCAATTGTATGCGGAATTTCGCCTGCAAGGCCGGGTTTCAGGTCGGTCAGGATTGAGCCGCATCTGGGACCGCTCGAGAGGATTGAAGGCAGTATGCCCCATCCCGCAGGTATGATAAAAGTGAAAATTGAGAAAGTGTCCTCCGGCGAAATATCAGCGGAAGTGACACTGCCGAAAGGGCTTGACGGTATTTTTGTCTACGGTAAAAAGAAATATCCTCTCAAGTCGGGTAAACAGGTTCTGGAGGGAATAAAATAGTCGTGTTCATAAAACTTTTCATAAGGATACTGGCGATTTTCTGCATGATGGGGCTGGGGATGCTTGCGCGCAGACTTAATATGATTGACAAGGATGTCGCGGGCAAGATGTCCAGGGCGGTGACCAACTTCTTCTATCCGGCGCTCATATTCACAACGCTTGTAAGCAGTTTTACCATCAGGGAACTGGCGGAAAACTGGGTTCTCCCCGCAGGTACTGTCGTGATAATGTCCACAGGGTATATCCTCGGCCTTGTTTTTTACCGGTTCATAAGATTTTCCGGCGAAAGAGAAAAGAACCAGTTTTTCTTCCAGTGTACGATAAACAATTATTCTTTCCTGCCCCTGCCGATTGTCCTGATGTTATGGGGCAATCCCGGTGTGGCGGCACTTATTTTTTCATCCCTGGGTTCGGAACTCTGCGTCTGGACGCTTGGCATATTCGGACTGACGGGCAACCGGTTTCGAAAAGAAAACCTGAAACAACTGCTCAGCGTGCCCATGATTGCCATTTTAACGTCCGTGGCGGTGATGATATTCCGCGATTTTGCCTGGAACAGTACGGGTTTTGCAGTCAACCCTTTTTTGAAAGACCTGGGCGGCTCGTTTTTTTCGGTACTTGATATTTTCGGCAAGGGAACAATCCCGCTGGCGATGTTTATCGCGGGCAGCAGGATGGCGGAACTGAAGCCGCACCACCTCTTCACTCCGACTCAGGGGTATGTGGTGGCCCTGCGACTCCTTGTCATTCCGGCAGTTGCCGCCGCGATTCTGCTTCTTCTGCCTTTTCCTCTTGAGACGCGGCTTGTGCTTCTCGTTGTGGCAATCATGCCTTCCGCAATAGCCAGCGTTGTGCTTAGCGAAGTGTACGATTCAGATACGGAATTTGCGGCTTCATGCGTGCTTACCACTCACCTTTTCTCGCTGTTGACCATTCCCGCCTGGTTATCTCTGTTTCTGAAATAACCTGGCCTTTCAAATTTCCGCGAAGAGGTCGTAGTCGTCGGAAGACGTGATTTTGACCCTGCGGAAATCCCCTGTTTTCAACCGTTTCGTCGTTTTCACGTACACGATGCCGTCTATGTCGGGTGCATCAAACTCGGTCCTGCCCGTGAAATATTTTCCTTTCCTCCCCTCCACTAGTATTTCCATTTCAGTCCCCCTGAGTTTTTTCAGTTTCCTCCGGGAGATTTTCCTCTGGAGTTCCATGAGCATCCGTTCGCGTTCCATCTTCGCCTTTTCAGGCACCTGTCCGGGCATGCTGTATGCGGGTGTCCCCTCCTCACGCGAGTATCTGAAAACACCTAAACGGTCAAACTCCTTCTCTCTGACAAAATCCTCCATTATCCTGAAATGCATATCTGTTTCCCCGGGGAAACCGACCATAAACGTGGTTCGCAGTCTTATGCCCGGGACAGCGGCTCTTATCCTGTCAACAATCCTGCCGTAGTCCAGCACCGGGCGGTTCATCTTCTTCAGTATATCCGGATGCACGTGCTGCAGGGGGATGTCAAGGTACCTGCATATCTTCGGTTCCGCGGCGATTCTCTCAAGCAGTTTTTCCGTCAGGTGGGCAGGGTGCAGGTACATGAGCCGAAGCCAGTGGAAATTCAGCCCTGCGAGTCTCTTGAGCAGACGGTCAAGCGTTGTCCCGTCCCTGAGGTCTTTGCCGTAACCTGCGGTGTCCTGCGCCACAAGGATGAGTTCCCGGATGCCCATCTTCTCCAGGCAGCGTGCTTCCTCGCATATGTCCTGCATACGCCGGCTTGCCAGGGGTCCCCGTATTTCCGGAATGAGGCAGTAACTGCAGAAGTTCTCACAGCCTTCGGATATTTTTATGTAGGCGTAGGGATAGGTGGAGACAAGACGGGGATAGTTCCTGCCGACTGAACGACGGCCGGGCAGGGGATATTCCGTTCTTCCGGTCTCCACGGCAGAGACCACGCTTTCCGGGGTTCCGACGCCAGCGATGGCGTCAACCCCGCTGATATCCAGCACCTTTTTCCCGTAGCGCTGGACAAGGCATCCGCAAACGATTATCTTCTGTCCTCTTCTCTTCTGCCGCGCGAGGTTTCTTATCGTCTCTTTTGACTCCAGGACTGCATCCCGCAGAAACCCGCAGGTGTTCACTATCAGAAAGTCGGCTTCTTCCACGGCATCGGTGAGCGCGCAGGATTTTTCACCGAGCAGCGCCAGCAGGGTTTCCGAATCAACAAGGTTCTTGGGACATCCCAGACTTACGAGGAAGATTTTTTTCATAATTCGGGAAGAAGGAAGATTATGAGAAGGTACAGTATGACCAGGAGAGCGGCAAGCAACAGGAGGAAATAGATGGATTTTTCAACCTTGAGCATCCTCTCGCATTTTCTCTCAGAGTTTTTTTCCTTTTCTTCCTTGACAGGGATGGCATCCTTTGAACAGTAGTCACTGACAGGCGCATTCAATATATCCTTCAGCCCTTCCTCCACCAGTGCTTTCGGTATCTTCAGGTAATCCGCGTATATCCTCAGGAATCCCTTCATGTGGAGTTTGCTTGGGAAATTTTCCCACTCTCCGTTTTCCATCATGCGTATGAATTTTGAGGGTATGTGTATCTCGTTGAATATCTTTTCCGTGGAGATGCCTTCTTTCTCTCTCTTTTCCTTCAATACCTCACTTATCGGCATATTCTCCATTTTCGCCCTCCCCCCGGGTTATGACCCGTCTGGGTTTACCCTCCCTGTAAGGGCCTACCAAACCTTCCTCCTCCATTTTCTCAATGAACCGCGCCGCCTTGTTGAATCCGATCTTGAGCCGGCGCTGCAGCATTGAAATTGACGCTATCTTTGTCGTGACGACGATGCTTTTGGCCTCCTGGTACAGGGTTTCCTCGTCGGTATCTTCTCCGAAGAGCCCTATTCCCGCCATGTCCGCCTCTTTTTCCGCGGGCTGCTTGCCCTCGGTTATCGCCATCTCGTAATCCGGGGACTTCTGTGCCTTGATGAATTTGCATACGGTTTCTATCTCGTCGTCGGCGATGAAACAGCCCTGAATCCTTACCAGGGAGGAACTCCCCGGCGGAATGAAAAGCAGGTCGCCCCTGCCGAGAAGTTTTTCAGCCCCTATCCTGTCAAGGATCGTGCGCGAGTCAAACTTTGATGTCACCTGGAAGGATATCCTGCACGGGAGGTTTGCCTTTATGACACCGGTTATGACGTTTACCGATGGTCTCTGTGTCGCAAGTATGAGGTGCAGCCCTGCAGCCCTTGAAAGCTGGGCAAGCCGTATGATGCTGTTTTCTATCTCGTTGCGGGCTATCATCATCAGGTCAGCGAGTTCGTCTATAACCACGACGATGTAGGGGAGATGCTCCTCCCTTTTTGCCGAGTTGAAACCATCTATGTTTCTCACCCTGGCGTCGGAAAAGAGCTTGTACCTTCTTCCCATCTCCGCTATGAGCCATTTGAGCGTGTTGACGGCTTTCCTTGTTTCCACCACCACGGGGCAGAGAAGATGTGGCAGGTCGTTGTAAAGGGTCAATTCCACCATCTTCGGGTCAATCATTATGAACTTGACCTCTTCCGGGCTCGCCTTGCAAAGTATGGATGTTACGAAAGAGTTGAGGCACACAGTTTTACCTGAGCCCGTGGCCCCGGCGATAAGTATGTGCGGAAGAAGTTTCATGTCCGCGATTATCGGCTTGCCCATGATGCTTGTCCCTATGGCTATCGTGAGTTTTGAGGAACTCTTCTGGAATTCCTTGCTTGCAAGTATATCCCGCAGGTACACGATTGAGATGTCCCTGTTGGGAACCTCTATCCCCACCGTTGACTTGTTTGGAAGGGGCGCCACGACCCTTATCGTCGTGGTCTTCAAGTTCATCGCTATGTTGTCCTGTATATTGTGCACCTTCTGTATGGGTATCCCTGGAGCAAGCTGGACCTCGTACATTGTTACCCGCGGCCCCTGGTTTAACTGGACCACCTCCCCCTCTATTCCGAATTCTATCAGCGTTTCTTCTATTACCTGGGCGTACCTTTCCAGGTCCTCTGCTGTCTCCTGCTGTGTCGGCGTCCCCACTTTGAGGAGGGAGAGCGGCGGCAGTTTGTAATCCTTTATCCTGCCGGAAGGCCGCGGTGCTTTGGGTTGTTCCACCGCGGGTTTTTCTTCCTTCGGCTCAGGTGCGGGTATCTCGGTCCTTTCCGCAGGCGCGGGCTTGATCTTTCTCCTCTGTTTTTCCTGTTTCACCTCGGAGACTGCGGATGCTTCTTCAGGAAGGGGTATTCTTTCTTTCCGCGAGTCTATATAATAATCCACTGTTTCCTTGAAGGGCATCAGGAAAATCTTGTATCCCGCGCCCAGGGAGGCAAGCCCGGCAAGGAGCAGCAGCATGTATATTCCTCTCTCCCCGAAATAGTCCTGCAGCGGAGGTCCGAGCATGAGCCCGAGTATGCCGCCGGACGGTCCCCGTCCCCTGACGGCAAGCAATACGGCGACAGTCAGAACCAGCCCCGCCGTGCTCAGGGTTTTTCTCCATGCGCCGGTTTTCTCGCCCCAGACGATGTTGTACCCTACCATGACCAGCAGTATCACCAGCAGGTAGGCGGTCTTTCCGATAAGATAAAACAGGATGCCTGAAAGGTACGCTCCGAACCTGCCGCCGAAGTTTGCTATATCGGTGTTCACCGGTGAGCCGGTTCTGGCGAAGGCGAATGTGGGGTCGTGCGCGTTGAAGGAGATGAGACAGAAGAACAGGTAAAGGGATGCGGCGAATATGAAGAGCCCTTTTATCCACCTGTCCAGCGTCTTCTTGTCCATTTTCTTTAATTTACCACCAATACCGGCAAAAGGCAAGTTATGGAGGCCTTTTTGATTTGGGCTGGGCTCATAGTATAATAAGGCATTGCACGCGGAGGGCTCAAATCATTGACAGAAGGCAAAAGCAGATAGAAAACATCCTGAGGAAGGAGATTGACGGGATAATAAGAAGGGAGCTTTCAGACCCGGACATCGGATTTTTCACGATAACCTACGTTGACATCTCCCCGGACCTCAAACATGCCAGGATAGGTCTCAGCGCCATGGGCAGCGAGGAAGAAAAGGGGCGTACGTTTGACCGTCTCAACCAGTCAACCGGCTACATCCAGCATAAACTCGCGGGAAAACTGGTCATCAGGTACACGCCGAGGATAGAATTTGTGTATGACGAAAGGAAGGAGTTCCGCATTGAGGAACTGCTTGCGGAACTGAAAAGGGAAAGGGATGGAAAAGAGGGTGAAGGAGCGGATTAGGGATGTCGTGAAGGCGGCGCTGGCGGATGCCGGCTTCCCGGAACAGCCGGAGGAAGAGATACAGGTGATGCCTGCCGCAAGGGAGGAATTCGGGGATTTTTACACCAATATCGCCTTCAAGACGGTTGACTCCCGGCATCCCACTCCCGGGGAGGTGGCTTTATCCCTGAAGGAGAAAATCATATCCTCCGCCCCGGATTTCATGGAGAAGGTTGAGGTGAGGAACGGCTTCCTGAATTTTTTTCTGGACAAGAATGTCTATCTCCGGATGCTTTCTGGGATATCCTCTTCGGAGGGGAAAAGCCTGACCCCTCTTCCACCCGCAGGAAAGAAAGCCCTCATTGAGTTTGTCAGCGCCAACCCCACTGGACCGCTGACCATTGCGCACGGCAGGCAGGCCGCCTTCGGCGAATCCCTTGCCCGCATACTGAAATATGCCGGTTTTGAGGTGACGAAAGAATATTATCTCAACGACAGCGGCAGGCAGATCAGACTTCTCGGCGAGTCGCTGAAGGCGCGTTACCGCCAGTTGAAGGGGGAGAAGGAATGCGCCATACCGGAGGAGGGTTACGAGGGGGAATACCTCGTTGATATGGCCAGGGAGATAAAGGACGACAATATCTCCTTTGACAGGTTTGCCGCGGATCGCATACTTGAAGATATAAAGAATGACCTGGCGAGGTTCAACGTCACGTTTGACAGGTGGACAAAGGAAAGCGATTTCCTTGCGGGCGGAAGGGTTGAAGAACTTCTCGGCGTCCTGGAAGGCAGGGGGCTCGTATATTCTGCTGAGGGCTCAAGGTGGTTCAAAAGCAGCGCTTTCGGGGACGAAAAGGACAGGGTGGTCGTCAAGAGCGACGGTTCATATACCTACCTCGCGCCGGACATCGCCTACCACAGGGACAAGATTGACAGGGGATACGACATCCTTGTTAATATCGTGGGTCCGGACCACCACGGATACATCCCGCGGATAAAGGCGGTTGTGGAAAGTTTCGGGTTCAATCCCGGAAACCTGAGATTCATCATCGTCCAGTTAACCACCCTCTACAGGGGCAAAGAGAAACTCTCAATGTCCACGAGGAAGGGGCAGTTTGTCTCGCTGAAGCAGTTGATGGACGAGGTGGGACCGGATGCGTCCAAGTTCTTCTTTATCTTCAGGAAGGCCGAGAGCCACCTGGATTTTGACCTTGAACTTGCAAAGAAAAGGTCCGTTGAGAATCCGGTTTATTACCTCCAGTATGCGTACGTGAGGATGAAGCACATACTGAAATTTGCAGGGGAAAAGGGGATTGATATCGGCAATCTCCGTCCTGACATGTCCCTTCTGAAGGAGCCGGAAGAGCTTTCAATAGCCAGAAAACTTGTATTTTTCCCCGACACCATAGAAAGCGTCGTGAATACCTTCGGGGTACACCTGCTCGCCGAATACCTCCTTGACCTCGCAAAGATTTTTCACTCGTACTACCATAAACGCAGGGTTGTCACGGAAGACAGGGAACTGACGGAGGCAAGACTCGTTCTTGTCAGTGCCCTTCTGAAGGTGTTCTCTCTCGCGCTGGAACTGCTCAACATCTCCCTGCCGGAAGAGATGTAATTATTTCCGACGGAGGATGCAGTCAACAGGGAATTTTTCGAAACTGAGTGAAGCAATACATCTCTTCGTTCTGCCGTCCCGGTATCCGGATATATCCTCCTTTATCCCGAGTTTCTTCCGTATCCCTTCCATGATGACCTCCCTTACGTACTTGCCCGAGATGGAGGAGAGCGCGGCGGGGAACGATTTCTTTTCAACGTCCATGATAAAGCCGATGTGGAATCCAGTGCTGCCTTCCTTCATCGTGTAAGAAGAGAGTTCCTCCTTTTCCTCGATGACCTCAACCCGGAAATCAGGAAGTCCGTACCGCAGGTACCTCGCGTAGAACTTCAGCCCGCCTATCTTGCCGGCATGGACCTCAAGTCCTTTCTTGTCGGGAACATCTCTTACAATCCCGCAGTACGTCAAAAAATCCAGGAAGAGTTTCGTATCGCCCTTGCCCACAAAATCGTTGATCCTCCTCGTGCAGACGCAGGAAGACCTTATGCTCTCTATGGATACGCTGTTCTTGACGGCCCAATCCGAGAATGCGCCGCATCTGCGCTTTGCTTTTTCCGGAGACGCCCAGGTAAAACTTTCGGATAGGCTCTCCAGGCAGATGCCCGCTCCGGACAGACAATCCTGTTTCCCGCAGAATTCATGCAGAATCTGAACAGGGGAAGAGGGGAACTCTTTCTTCCAGAGATGAAAGATTGATATGACTGTCTCCTCCATCTTTGAAAAGTTGTCCGCACTTCTTGCAGGGAAGAACGACTTGCTGTCCGAAATGTCTTCAAACCAGCCTTCGCCTGACTGCCTTAACAGGGTGCCGGTGACAACAAGGGGTCCCATGACAGGTCCCAGTCCGTTCTCGTCTATCCCGAGCACCCTTTTGTTCATTTTCCCAGTATCATCTTCAAAGCCACACCCAGGAGAAAAACCCCGAAAAATTTCTTGAGGAGCAGGTCCGGCAGATATGCGGCAACCCTTGCCCCGAGAAGACCGCCCAGGAAAAATCCAATACAGATAAGGCCGGCCACTTTCAGATCCACATACCCGTTTCTATAATACTGCCATGCTGCAAGAAAACCGATGGGCGGGACCATCATGGCGAGCGTGGTACCCTGTGCCGCGTGCTGGGAAAATCCAATAATGTAAACCAGAAATGGGATGATGATCACTCCGCCGCCTATACCGATCAAACCGCTGAAAATACCGGTTACCAACCCTGCCAGGACAAAAATCATATTGGCCATCTTCTTCCCTCCAGTGAAACGCATTTCCTTCCGGTAAATGCAGTATTTCCTGTCCTGTGAGGAACAGTGCCATGCTATTCTGCGCGCGCAAAAAGTTCCCTGTATGTCTCGTAGATGAGTCCTTCCGCGGTTCCGTCAGGGATGGCAAACTCCTTCTGCACGTTCATCTTGCCGGATTCGTTATCCCTTCTATGCTCGTGGGCGGGCATCAGGTATGAGAGTTCGTCGTTGCAGAGGGAATTAACCCACGTGTATTTGAACGGACTTCTCTTTCTGAGGTTCTCCGCGATTTCGTGGAAGACCTCTCCGCAGAGCCCGAGTACTGCAAAATCGCCCACCCGTATCATCTGCAGTTCGGAGAAGACGCCTTTTTCGTCCTGCCTTCCGCCGGTAATCCCGCGTTTTTGGAGATAATTCCTGGCCCGCAAGGGCAGAGGTTTCTGCAGGGTGAAATATACCTCCTTGCGCGCCGAGGCAACGGCGTCTGCTTTGAATGGTTCAAGTTTATCCCATGTTTTCTTCATGGCGTCATAGAGCATCCTGCCCGCCACGGGAACAAAGGATTCCGCTTCGCTTGCCGGGACGTCATGGTCAAAAAATGCCGCGGGATGAACGTTTCCCTCAGGACCTGCCATGAGTGAGAAGACAAACCTGTCTCCCGCCTCTTTCTCTATTTTTTCCGCCGCCCATCCGAAATAATCGCTGTTCAGTGTCGTGCTTCCCATGGCAAGCGCATTGTGGCACCCGAAGTTCCCCATTCCGCATATGAGTTTCCCGTCCATATCCTCAAATACCGCCACGCGCAACGCATCATCATAAGGAGATACGGATTCAGCGTCCTCCATATTGTAGTGCTCCATCGTTTCCGCATGGGTCAGACTTGCCACGCTTCCGTCCTTCATTCGCATCCGCGGACTCCCGATTCCCGGTACGGATATTTCGCCGATTTTCCCTCTCGCCGGCCTGCGGCGGCTGTCCGCAAGGGATACGGCGCTTGCCGCATAACGGTAGAGCATATCAAGGTATGCCTGTGTTTCGTCACTCAATTTTTTGTCTTCTATCATCACACCGTCCGTATCATATGGATCATCATGGTCTATTATCTTTGCCGAATTATGGGTATGAGTGGCGCAGACCATGATGTTTTCCTCGGGTATGCCTGTCCACTTGCCTGCCAGTTTTCTCACGCCTTTTGTGATGTTGAGGAAGAACTCGCTTAAATCCAGCAGGACGATTGCCGCCCTGTTTCTGCCGTCGTCAAACACGGTCGCCCTTGCGCAGAGTTCCCCGATAACATCGGTTGCAAGCCCTTTTTCTCCGAGTCTTCTCGCCTGGTCCAGCGGCGGAGTTATGTTGTATTTTGCCGCACCGACCTTCAGTTTTGATTCGTGAGCCATCTTTGATCTCCTTTATCGCTGTCAGGTTCTGCTTGACAATTTTTCAAGCAACGTGCCTGCGTAATCCTTCACGGGCCGCAGTCTTGATTCCACGTAATATTCAAGCCAGACTCCGTCAACCAGTCCTTTGTGCGCCCTGCGCCATCTGTCCGCGGCTTTTCGGCCGGCCGCGAGGCAATCCTCTATTCTCCGGGAGATTTTCTCTCCTTCAAGGGGGTTGTACCGCCTTTTCTCCCCGTAGAGATGGGCGGAGTACGGCCAGTGGTATATAAGTTTCTCAACCGATTCCTTCCTCCACCGCTGGAGTTCAGCGCCGGCGTCCCTGCATTCAAAAAACCTCTTGCCGGCAAGTTTCTTCATCCTTCCGCTGCGCAAAAAATCCCATGCCTTTTTCCGGGAACCCGGTGGAAGGGAACCTTTCTGCATCGCCCATGCCGAAAGGACAAGGGAGTCAAGAGATGTCTCAATGCTTTCGCACGGGACGACAAAGGTATTGTACCTGCTCCATCCCGTGGCCACGAGTCCCTCCAGTTTATTCTCGCGGCAGGAGTCTATCCATGACAGGATATTCCTCGTGCGGAAATCCATATCTGGAACGTCAGCCGTCACTCCGTCGGCGCCCTTGAAGGCAGAGGCGCCCCAGATATTTATCCCCGCCCTTGAAAATCTCGTCATCGCTTTCTTTATCTTGTCCGGAATCTCCGGGGAATACCACCAGACCATGAGGTCCGTCTTCCCTGCGAGTTTTCGCAGTTCCCGCAGGGACCATTCCCTCATCATATCGTCCCACAATATCGGCTGTATTCCTTTTTCCTTGAGGTGCTCAAGCAGCGGAGTCACATGCCGCAGATAGAGAGAGGCCTTGCCGGAAAGACTGACCGTCTTTTTGCATCTTCTGCACGAGCCCATCATCTCTGCCTCATCTCCGCCGAGATGAAAGCGTTTTATCCTGCCGCCGTGGGTACTCAGTATATCGTCCACCAGTGAGATGATGAGTTCTGCGCTGCCTTTCCTGCTGGGGCACAGCTCGGCAACATTGCTATCAAGTTCCCTCAGGTGTCTGAACCTTTCCCTTGACAGCACGTTCTCAAGATGTCCGAGGGACTGCACCAGCGGGATTACCTCTATGGACAGTTTTTCCGCCTTTCCGAGCAATGCGTCAACCGTTCTCTCTGAATAGGCGGTACGGCTCCGCAGTTCCGGATACGTTTTCCACGGATAGGCATCCTCCCACTCCACAAGAACGCAGTTTATCCCGGCACCGGCCATTATTTCCAGGAGTTCGGGAAGTCTTGCGGAAGACGGCGGAAGTCCCTTCAGGTCAAGATGAATTCCGCGGACTGCAACGAGGGATTTTCCCCCGGAGAACAGACTCATAGCCATCCTTTGTCCACCCAGTACCTGTATTCCTCTTTCCACTCGTCTTTTCTTCTCTGCATTATCACCTTAAAGTGCTTTTTTCGTTCTTCTATTATCTTTAGCTGGGAAGGGAACTCCCTTTCCGCCTTTATCGCCGAGCAGAATCTCCTTCCGAGTTTGAACGCCTCGGAAAGATTTTCCTGGGTTACGGGAGCGCGCGCTGATACGCTGCCCACATACTGGCCGCCGCATGTGTTGGAATAGTATTTGAGGTAATCCATGACTTCCTTGTTCTGCCCGCTTCCCGAAGAGACCACGCCCGCAACGTACTTGTCCATGAGCCGCAGGCAGTGTATGAAATGGCTTGAGCGGTCAAAAAGCGTCTTCATGGGGCCCGGCACCTGGTTTATGTAGTTCGGGCTTGCCAGTATTATCCCGTCCGCCTCAAGCATCATCCTGAGAATTCTGGAAACGTCGTCCTTGATGGGGCAGCAGAGAATCTTCTTGTGGCAGATCTCGCAGTGCCGGCAGAATTCAATCTTCGTGTCGCAGAGGTGGACTATCTCTGCGGTACCCCCGTCTTCGCATCCCCTCACCACTTCCTTTGCAAGCAGGAACGTCTGGCTCTTGTTCTTGCGCGGACTTGCGGAAATAAGCAGAATTTTCATATTCCCCTCCCAGTAGGTTTCCTATTTTAACACCATGGAAATATCTCTTCAAACGGATTGAGATTACCCGCTCAGTATTTCTCCCACTTCATTCCTTTGACCCTCAGCATCTGAGAAGATATCCTGACAA
>CAYOFY010000038.1:0-14662 GCA_964403465.1 uncultured bacterium | reverse complement strand
AGCCCTTAAAACTGAAATGCCACCACTCCGTGGAAATTGAAGCAAAACCGTGTTTTTCCATGGTCTCTCTCAAAATGCGGCGGTGCAATATTGCAGCAGCCGGCAAATCCTGGTAATCGCGGTGCGCCTTCTCGGTGAAATCATCGTACCCGGTGGGCATTTCAACGGGACGACCATCCAGGTCGACCAGGGCAACATCAACCGCGCAGCCCCGGTTATGCATTGAACCCTTTGAAGGGTCTGCAACATAATCAGGGTCTGGCATGACCTTCCACATCATGCGTTGAACCGAGAGAGGCCGGTAACCGTCATATATCTTCAGGCGTAAATCCTCTTTTTTCAGGTCTGCCTGCACGCCCTTGAGCGCAAGCGCGACCTCCTCCAGCAGGAAGCAGTCCGCCGAATGATAAAGAACCTGCCCGGTGAAATTGTCCGGAGTCGCATATCGTATATCAAGGATGATATCCGGGATTATCTCCCTGACGTCAACCAGTTGAACCTGCAACTGATTCCGTGCCGAGCCCTGCCCTTCTTCTTTATGCCGGTGATATCTCCTGGTGTAAACATACCCAAAAAAAACCGAGGGCGCAAACACGACGATGAAACCGATTATTATCTTCTTTTCTAACCTGCGCATTTCCTCTTTCCTGTTGTAACGCATCAATTTTACCAGATTTCCAACCGGCAGTGCCACAGTTTTTGCTGGCAGGTTGCAATTTGCATCGGGAAGTTTTAGAATATGGACAGTCCCGGGGGAACCCAACATGTTAAATGATGCCGTAAAAAACAAGGTACTTGTCTTCCAGAAAAACGAAATCACCGAATATTTCATATACAGGAAACTGGCAGGACGGATAAAAGACCCTCAGAACAAAAAAATCCTGAACGGCATTTCTGCGGAAGAACTGAAACACTGTAACATATGGAAGGAATACACGGGAAAAGAGGTAAAACCGGACAGATTCAGGGTATGGCTTTATACTTTTATCTCAATGATTTTCGGAATAACCTTCGGCATAAAACTCATGGAGAACGGAGAGGGAAAAGCGGAAATATCATATAAAGAGATTTCAGAATTCATACCGGAAGCAGAAAGCATAGCGCATGAAGAGGAAGAGCATGAAAAAGAACTCATCGGGCTGATAGACGAAGAACGGCTGAGATACGCTGGTTCCATGGTTCTTGGGCTTAACGATGCGCTGGTGGAACTGACCGGCGCGCTGGCAGGTTTTACCCTCGCTCTTCAGAACGTCCGCCTCATTGCGGTCACCGGGCTCATCACCGGCATAGCCGCCTCCCTTTCCATGGCGACCTCGGAATACCTTTCAACCAAGACCGAAAGCGGCGCCAAGAATCCCGCAAAAGCATCTCTCTATACCGGGTTTGCCTACGTTCTGGCAGTTCTGATTCTTGTTTTCCCCTACTTTTTCTTCAAGAATGTCTATTTCTGCCTGGGATTTACTATCTTCAATGCGATTATCCTGATTCTGATTTTTTCTTTCTACATCTCCGTGGCGAAAGACTTTCGCTTCAGGAAGAGATTCTCTGAGATGGCGTCCATCACCATCGGGATTTCCGCCTTAACCTTCGCCATTGGATATCTCATCCGGCTCTTCCTCTGAATCCACAATAGATACCCGCTCCCATCCAGGAGTAATCGGCGCCGATGTGTTCTTATACACCTTCTCCTCAATCTCCGTCATGGTCATGAAAATTTCTGACGTGTCAGTCTTTGATTACAAGTTTGACTGCCGAATTGTCCTCATATCCGCGCTATTCTATTAGAACGAGTCCGAAGTAGTTTGCCTGACAATCGTAATTCTTCACCACCTCTATCTTGAACCCGTTTTTTCTCGCGGTTTTGAATACGTCTATTCCGCACGACTCCATTGAAGGTCTGGCCTGATAGGGATGTTTGCAGGAACCGTCAACATCGCAGGTCCTGCACAGACGGCACGGTCCGGAACCAAAACCAAACGCTTTGTAATATCCTGATAAAAAAATTTCTCTTTCAACGGCTGCCGCTATGCGGGTCATATCAGCATGTTCATCCCCGTGGATAAGAATCGCTTTCGTGTAGGAAGCAATCATTTTGCGTGTTTCCTCAAATGTTGGTGAAAAGGGCGGACACATGAGAGTTTGTTGGTAGCCATCGCATCCGAACCTGCATTTCCACCGCACCCATGGTTCTACAGCTATGGTTCTTGCTGAAATGACCTTTGATTCTTTTGCTCCGTTCTTTTTCGCGATGGCGCAGAATCTTCTGAAATCCTGATTCATGTTTTCCATTATGGATAATTGTATTCTTCCTGTCTTTCCTGTTGCTTTCAGATCCTCCTTCTCCCATCATAAGAAACGGCAAAAGCGAATACTATGAAAACTTCCCATGACAAACGATTTCTTTCAGGGATTTTCGTGACTTGCTGCGCGGCGTATCTGCCGGATACCCGAGAACAAGAAGCTCAATAACTTTGAAGGTAGCGGGAATTTCAAGGATTTGACAGACTTTCTCTTGAGAAAAAGCACCTATCCAGCAAGTTCCCAATCCTTCTTCAGTTGCCGCCAGGGTGATATGGTCCATGGCGATGGCAAGGTCCACAGGATCACCGGGAATACCACATGACATGGTTCTTCCTGGATTGAGTCCAACCCCTGCTATCACTACCGGAGCCTCGCCCACAAAATACTGGTTGTTGGCCGCCTCTGCCAGTTTCCTGCGGGTTCCGATATCCGTGACAACCACGAACTTCCATGGTTGTCTATTCCCTCCCGATGGAGCCATTCTGGCAGCATCCATGATACGGGTTAAGACTTCTTGCGGAACCGGCTTATCCTGGTAGGTGCGTACACTCCTCCGGGCTCTTACTGCCTCATAAACATTCATTTTCCTCCCTTTCTCTGCCCATCCCTGATGCCGACTTTTCTTCCCGTCACTTCACTGAGTTATTATACCTCCATCACAGTGAGGGCGCATCCCGGAAATCAAAGCTTGTAGCCAATCTGCCGCAATAGATTCTTTCGCCACTTGATTTCATCATCGTCTTCAATACCCCTGACGTGAAACCCGTCCACCACGCCCAGGATACCCCGTCCCTGCTCTGTTTCAACAAGAACTACTTCTGTCGGGTTGGCTGTGGCGCAGAAAATACGGCATACCTCCGGCACCATCTTGATTGCGTTCAATACATTCAGGGGATAGAAGCCCTCTCCCAGGAAAACAATGAAACAATGACCCGCTCCAATTGCTCTCGCGTTATTCCGGGCAAGTTCAATCATGGAAGAATCTGTGCCGGACCATCGTATCAGGCATTTGCCGGATGCTTCGCAGAATGCCAGGCCGAACTTGATATCCGGCACGGAAGCAACCAGGGCTTCGTGGATATCCTCAACAGACTTGATGAAGTGCGTCTGGCCAAGAATAAAATTGGTCGCTTCCGGCTTTTCAATACTCACTGTCATCAGTTCCATATAAGACCCCTCCTTTCTTCGTTTTCAACTCCACACAGCAGGAGATAAGCATCCTTCCGGACACTTCCCGCTTATAATAAAGCATATAAAAAACAGGGTGTCAACGTAGGAAGGATATATGTTTTCTAATCCTATGGCGCTGCCATCAAAGTCAACCTGCGGTTCTCCTATGTCCCGGGTATTCTCGCAACGTTGGTCCGCTATTCAAAAAGGTTATCGGCCATACCGGTTCCAAGTCCCAGCATCTGTCGGAACATTTTAGCGTTTTTCGCAGCTGACCCGGCATGGCAGTTATTGAAGTAGATAAACAGTTTCTCCGCCACGCTGTTCATCTTCTTCACCTCCGGCACAAACTCCTCCAGTTCTTCTTCCGTATACAGATAGTCGTACCTCTCCGAAACAGGCGCATTGAACCAGTTTTTATTGCGGCCGTGGAACCTGATATATCCGTTGCGGGATGTCACCTCGCCGACAAAAGGCATGAGCCGCGGAAGTTTCGGCTCGTCCACCGCGCAGTAGCCAAGACCGCTGTCCTTCAGGAACGCCAATGTTTCACTGTTTGCCCAGCCATTGTTTCTGAATTCCACCACCAGCGGCAAATCCTTAAGCAGTTCTTTTGACCTGAGCATATACTCCCTGCTTCTTGCCGCGGGATAGAAGAAAACCGGGAATTGCAGCAGAACAGCACCGAGTTTGTTGCGCACTCTCAGCGGCTCCACGGCCTGGCTGAAAAGCCGGAAGTATTCTTCAACCTGCCCTTCCGACGGTTTCTCTTCCAGCCGGCTGTCAAACGGGTCGTGCGTCATCCCCCTGTACGCCTTTACCGCGAACTCAAACCCGTCCGGCGTCTTGTCTGCCATGGCCTCCATGTTCCCGGGTTTCGGTATGGCGTAGTAGGTTGAATTTATCTCCACGGTATCAAACTTCAACTCCCCGGCATAGTAGGAAAGCATATCCCTCGCGGGCAGCCGTCCGGGATATACCGTCCCCCTCCAGTCCGGAAAGGAGAAGCCCGAGGTACCTATCTTTACCATATTCTTATTTTACCACTCCTTTCTTCAAAATAAACCCGTGGCAGGATGAACGCTCCCTGGCCAGAACCTTTTCCATGAGAACAAGCCCCGGTGAAACGGTGAACTCCCCGAATTTATCGTTTATCCTGTCCGTGGCAGACAGCAAATCCTTTCTCTTCCTGTCATTTTCAAACATGGGCGGATACTGCTGCCCCCTGATAAGGCCCGAAACGCTCACCCCCACAAGCCGCACCCGCTTTTTCACCCGGAACGTTTCCATGATGGAAAGCGCAACACGGTATATGGTATCTCCGTCATCGGTATGGCTCTGCATGCTTTTCTGCCGCACCAGCGTCCGGAAATCGGAAAATCTCACGATAAGAGTTACTGTCCTGCCCCGGTACGCATCTCTCCTCAGTCTCCGTCCGACCTGTTCGCACAACCTGTAAAGGGTGGACTGCACCAGGAGAGGGTCGGATGTATCGCGGAAAAGGGTATAGGAATGCCCCATGGACTTATATTCCTGCTCATGGCAGAAAAGTTTTACCTCGGACGAATATTCCCCACTGCCCATGCAGTGAAGGATATGCCCCTGTATACCGAAGATGGCGGTTAATTTTTCCTCCGGATATTCAGCCAGGTCCCGGCAGGTTCTTATGCCGATGGAGTTTAACTTAACAGCGAGTTTTTCCCCGATGCCCCAGAGTTTTTCCACGGGCAAATTCCTGAGCAGCTCCGGTACATCCTCTCTTTTTATCACGGTCAGGCCGTCAGGCTTTACCCGGTCGCTGGCAAGTTTTGCCAGGAGTTTATTCGGCGCCACGCCGACGGAGCAGGTCAGCCCCAGTTCAGTCCTTACCCTTTCCTTTATCCCCCTGGCCGTCTCCATCGCGCCGCCGAAAAGCCCCATGGTGCCGGTTATATCCAGGAAGGCCTCGTCTATGGAATAGCATTCAACCCACGGCGTGAATTCTCTGAATATCTCAAGGAGCCGGGAAGTGGTGCTCATGTACTTGGCGGAATTACCCACCACTATCTCAGCCCTGGGGCATAACCTCAACGCCTGTTTCAACGGCATCCCTGACTTTATGCCGTATTCCCTCGCCATGTAGTTTGCCGTTGCGACGGTGGTCCGCGTATCGGGGTCCCCGGATACTATCACGGGCTTATCCTTCAGGAAGGGATTGCTCTTCTCCTCAACCGAGGCAAAGTATGCATCCATATCCACATGCAGAATAACCCTTTCCATGTTTAACCCTCAACATAGATGCGCTCCAGCATCCACTTCAGTTTTTTCGTATAGAAGGACAGTTCGTACAGGTTTGCGCCTGCCACCACCGAAAAGTAACAAATCAGTTCCTCGCCGCTGTTGTCATGCCAGGCATAACTTACCTTTTCAACGGAATACTTCCTGTTCTTCCATATAAACCACCCTGGTTTTATCCTGTCCCTGACGAATACCGCCCCCACCTCAACCTCTTCCAGAATATCTTCCATCATCTTGAGATTTTCCTTTCTCAGCGGTAGTACCTGATAAGCCCCACCACCTTGCCGACGATTTTCACCCTGTCGTCAACGACTATCGGTTTATAAGCAGCATTGGCCGGCTCCAGGATAAGAGTCCTGCCCCTTCGCCCGAACCTCTTTACCGTGGCTTCCTCTCCTATCAGGGCAATAACAATCTCGCCCTGCTCGCAGGCGCTCTGGGGCCGCACAACCACGTAGTCGCCCTCGCGGATGCCGGCATCAACCATACTGTCTCCCTTCACCTTCAACGCAAAACTTCTCCCGTCACCGGCGAGTTTCTCATCAGCCCGTATCTCGCCTTCAATGTTCTCCAGCGCAAGTTCCGGTTCGCCCGCTATAATCCTTCCGGCAACGGGGATTGATGGATATAATGTACCCCTCAACAACCTTATCCCGCGCGATACCCCGGGCACACACTCTATGTATTTCTTGTTGACCAGGGCCCTCAGGTGGTCCCTGACACTGCCGGTGGAAGAAAATGAAAATCTTTTTCCTATCTCCCGGATTGTCGGGGGGAAACCCTTTTCCCTGACCGTTTTCTCAATATATCTCAATATATCTTTCTGCCTTTCGGTTAATTCCACGTTTTTTTCCTCCCTGATATGACTATACCGCACAAATGTGTGGTTGTCAAGAGAAAAGATCCATTGACCTGCAATATCCGTAAACGGTAAACTTATACCATGACTTTCTCGGACGGAAGACTGAACAGGGAGCAGGAGGCCGCGGTTAAGCACGCGGGGGGCCACGCGCTGGTTCTTGCCGGCGCAGGAACAGGCAAAACAAAGACCATCATACACCGCATCGCCCACCTCATAGAAAACGGCGTTGACCCCAGACGCATACTCCTTCTCACCTTCACCCGCCGCGCGGCAAGGGAGATGACCGACCGGCTCAGGAAGATGGTCGGCAAATCCGCAGACAACATAATCTCCGGGACGTTCCACCACTACTGCCTGATGACCATGCGCAGGATGCAGAAAGACTTCAATATCGCGGGCGCGACCGTGATAGACCGCGATGACCAGGAACAACTGATGCGGCTTGCAAGGGCAAGGTACGTGGAGAAGAAGGAGGTCTTCCCGAAAGCGGGCCCCCTGACAGACCTCTATTCCTATGCGCGCAACACCAACCAGTCCCGCCAGGGTTACCTGAAGAAATTCACGGAATATGACGAAAAGACCATCGGCAGGATAATAAAGGTCTTTGAGGACTACGACCGCCGCAAAAAAGCATGCAATTACCTTGACTTTGACGATATCCTTTTCAGGTTTGCCAGAGTGCTGCATTCCAGCCCGGCGATACGCGCAAAACTGAGGAGAAGGTACGACCACATCCTTGTTGACGAGATGCAGGATACCAACCCGCTCCAGTGGCTGATACTGGACGGCCTGCGCGACCCGGCAAAACTCTTTTGCGTCGGTGACGACGCGCAGAGCATATATGCCTTCCGGGGCGCGGACTTCCGCAACGTCCATTCCTTTACCGAACGATGCCCGAACTCAACCGTACTGAAACTGCAGGAAAACTACCGCTCCACGCAGGAAATCCTTGACCTTGCCAACTGGCTGCTGGCCGAATCTCCCCTCAAGTACAACAAGAAACTGAGGGCAAGCCGGGGCAAGGGGATAAGACCCCGGCTGATAGAATTTGAAGACGACCTCTCGGAGGCCGAGTGGATAGCGAATGATTTGCTGGAGCGCCATGAGAACGGCGCCGCATGGAAAGAGCACATGGTTATCTCGCGCACCGGGTTCGGCGCACGCGCGGTGGAGGCAGAACTCATAGCAAGAAGAATTCCCTATGTCTTCATCGGCGGTGTGAGCTTCCTGCAATCCGCCCACGTGAAAGACCTGCTCTGTCTCGTCCGCTGCGCGATGAGCCACCATGACCTCATAGCGTGGATGCGGTACCTGACGCTCTGGCCGAAGGTCGGAGACGTTACCGCCGACCGCATGATTGCCGGCATGCAGCCCGGCAAGAGCATACGGGATGCCCTGGAACTCCTGAGAAAGCACCCTGATTTGAAAAACGAATCTCTTGAGAGGATAGTCCAGGGCCCGGAAATCATACTGGAAAACATGGATAATCCGGCCGAGGCAATTACCAGGGCGAGCGCATTCCTTGAACCGCTTCTGAGCAGCATGTATGAAAGGTGGGATAAGAGAAGGCAGGATTTCAACCTGCTGGCCCGCCTGGCGGAGAGGCATAGAAGTCTTCAGGGTTTTCTTGAGACATACACGCTTGACCCCGTGAATATAACCCAGGTTGAAAAATGAGAGGACGAAGATGTGGTTGCGCTGATTACCGCGCACAGCGCCAAGGGGACGGAATCGCCTGTCTGCTATCTCATCCGCGTTGAGCCCGGCATGTATCCGCACGTGCGCAGTCTCGGGGACAGCGACAGCGAGGAGGAGGAACGCCGCGTCCTGTACGTCGCCATGACCCGGGCAAAGAACGAACTCATCGTAACCCGCAGCCTGTCCCGCTCCGACTATACCACGTTCTACGGCATAACAGACAGCGGCAGTACCGGCACTCCCTATTTCCTGGAAGGCCTTGAGAAAAACCTGGTCCGGATGGAATTACCAGAGACAGGTACCATTGACGATGATGATTCCGACATCATCATCCCTCACAGATAACTGCCATATTGATTATCAACGCTTCCTGGCAGGTGTTATCCAATCCCATACCCGTATATTTACGGGTTTATGACAGCGCAGGAGACTTTTCGCCGCTCATATCCAGCCGCAATTTGTCCCGGGTTGCAGACTTTGACATATCCTGGCGGGTGTGGTACGATTTGGCCGTAAATCTGACGTCAACTATTTGTGATTCTGCAGTATATCGGTGAAAAACCCATGAATATGAAAATTGAATTCTGGCTGGTAGTTGTAGCCTGCTTTGCGCTTGTACTCCTGACCGGTTGCGGATTCTTCCATTGGAATTTAGGCGTAGGGGGTTCGCTGTAGAAAATTAGCCCGGAAATTACTCCGCTGGATTTCACGCACGCCTACACCACCCTTTTTCAGTCCGCGAACCTCTGTTAAATCCATACTTCTGCCCGATATATTCTCACCTTGATTCCACAGTTTCTTTTTCTGAAAAGAAACACTCAATCGGGCCAAAGCTGATTTTGTCCTGGTCATGCAGGAGACAGGGCTTTCTGCTGTCAATCTTCATCCCATTCACAAATGTTCCGTACTTGCTGCCCAACCCCTTGGTCCCGACGTCCTCAACATACCACTTGCCTTCTTTCCTGGTTATTATCGCGTGCAATCTGGAAACCCTTTTCAGTTCATTGCGCAGCGCCGCCTGTAAATCGGAAGAAAGTTGTTTGAAAAGCACGTCATTGGGGATTACTATGTCGTTTGTATCCGCCCTGCCTATATTGATTATATCCTTTGTAAGGTCATACTCCTTATTCATCAAAACACAATTGTAAGATAACTGAGAAAAGAATATCATCTGTGCCATTATTATTTCCCTCCGCTCATTTATTTTTGTCCATATTATATCCAGAAAGGGCCAATATGTCCATGCGAATCCCTGTTATCCCTGCAAGACCCGGAACTGCAGGTCCGCAGTCCTGCTTTCCCCTCCTTTTTTCCCTTGACTTTTCGCAGGGAAGAGATAAGATATTGGTGGGTACAGCGATAACAGAGCAATCCATGTTCAGGTTAAGTTTGTGGAACTGCAGGATTTGAGCCAAAACCAGAGAAAGGAATCCGGTCATGCCAAAAACGGTCAACTCAACTGGGAAATCCCCGATGGTAAAATCACAGCCGCCAACGAGTTCAGCCAGAGCCATCCATGCCACAAGAGAGGAGAAATCGGTGATCTCCTGTGGTGATTGGACAATTCAATACGATTCCACGGCAGGAGTATGGAACGCCCTGAAGAATGGCCGTCCGTTGATTGTGAACGGGGATGCCTTGATTGACACGATTGATAAACAATGGACGTTCTCAAGCGAGGAGTATTCAAGGCGGACGAAAACCTGTTCCTTTGAAGATGAACTCGGTAAAGGCATGGAACTGAGCGTGCAACTGACGGCCAGGCAGGGAAGCTGGATAAATACCGAACTTTCCTTGCGCTTGTACGAACGGAGGGACTGGATATTTGTGCGCATGAAACTCCAGAACGTTTCCGACCGACCCCAGTATCTCCGGGAGCTTCATTTATTGCGGTTCTCGGCCGGGCAGGCAAATGGAGGTCTGTTCATCGGGAATGACATTGGCAAAACCATGGTTATGAGCCAGGGCTTTGAGATGGAAGGCGTCGGACGCGGGATGCATTCCATTGACACCGTGGGGAGCACGACCGACGTGTGGAGCCCTTTTGTTGCGAGTCTGCATAATCCGGCAACCGGAGACAGTGCCAGTGTAGGATTCAGTAGAAACGAACGGGCTTTCAACTGGGTGAATGTACTGTTTGATAGAAACTACAATACGGAGCTCATGCAGATTACTGCGCAAAGCAGTTATATGAACTATGTCCACGAACTGCCGCGTTACAACCCTCCTCAATATATGAGAGAGATGGGAACCGGCCTGCGACTGTCCGCCGGGCAGGAGGTATTATCCGACGAGGTAATGATTAACTTCAACCCGGACGCGCTGGCGGGACTTGAGGAATTTGGCGAAGCAACCGGACGGCGGGCGCATGTGCAAATGCCCGGTAAGAATGAAATACTATGGCAGAGTTGGAACTCTTTTGTCAGTGAAGACCAGACCACAATAAGGTCGGATATCCTTCAAAACAATGAGGCTTTCACCAAACTGCTCAAGCCCTGGGGATTCAACAGTTACAGTTGCAGCATCATGCTTGGCTGGGCTGATGACGATTGGGCGGGTGAGAAGAACCGTTGGAACGACTTTAAGGAAACTGTCGCCAGGGGCAAGGAAAGTGAATACCCGTTTATATCGGTTGTATTTCATCCGAAAAACGTATCCCCCGACCCTCTGTCAGCGGAACTGGTCACATTGGGCTTCAACTCGGTGCATACCGACTTCATGGTGAATCTATTTGGCCAGGGCCAGGGTGATCTGGCAATGAATCCAGGGATCTCCCATGCCGAATTGTTTCGAAAAAGATACAGGGCCTATACAGAAAACATCCGTCACAAAGCGAAGGAGCTGGGAGTTAAGTTATTCCTGGTGGGTTATAGCGGCACACCAATGGGATTGTCAGTTGGATTGGTCAACGGCAACCGGGTGGGAGCGGATAACGGGCATGGGGCTTACAGGAATTGGGGAAGCCGAAACCCCTCCAGGGGCACATCCTCACACGCCTATCAGGTGGGGTTATTGAAATCAATTATGCCGGCGCTGGCATACCGGTGGTGGATGCATAACCGCATCTGGAAAAACTATATTGAGTCGGTCAAGGTTGGTGAACCGCTGGGGATTGCCCAGGCCCGGGCATGGGCTTCGCTGGTGGGGCTTTCCGGCCAGATGTTCGCCATCGCCGACAAAGTCGCCGGTGAGGAGAGGAAATATATCATCCCGCCCTTGAATGAGGAACGTTTGGGGATATTGCGGAAGGTTCTGCCTGCCTGCGATGTGAAGCAAGGCGAGATGTTCCGCCCCGTGGGACTATGGAAATGTTCCGAGGCCTGTTCGCTGCCCGGCATCTACATTCGTCGAATCGTCAGACCATGGGAGACGTGGAATGTGGTCGGCCTCTTTAACCTGGATGATAAAAAGCCACGGAAAATGAAAATGGAACTTGCGGAGATGAAATGGGAATGGAAGAGGGGATACCTTCTCTTTGATTTCTGGGAGGAGAAGTTTATCGGAAGATATCAGAAGCAGCCCGCACTATCGGTGGCGCCTTATGGTTGCAGGGTGCTGGCCGTGCATGAAGATACGGGTCATCCGCAGGTTCTGTCCAGCAACCGGCACATTACCCAGGGAGGAGTGGACCTGGAAGAGATACTGTGGGATAAGAATCCAATGGTTCTTCAGGGGATTTCCAATGGTTACCCCATGCAGAAGTATTCTCTCTGGGTCTATGTTCCGCTCAGGTTCAGATATAAAAAGATAACCGCAAGCGTGCCGGTGAAAGTAAAGAAAGTTGATGAGCGTGTCCTGCGATTGGATTTTAATGTCAGTGGTCCGGAATCGATCAGATGGATGGTCCACTTCGGGTCGCTGAAATGAAACCCGCGAGGTTCGGGATCAGACAGAGAGGAGCACTCTTTCCTATCGGGCTTTTTTCATAGGGAAGCAAATAGAATGCTGCATGAAAGAAGGCTTATGCGAAACAGGGCAGGTTGAAATCTTGCAGGACGAGAGGGATACGGCATTCCCGTGTCCCCACAGGCCGAGAGCAAGGAATAGGGGTTGTATTTGACAACACAAGAAAGGTTTGATATAAAGGGGGATAAATGGGATATATATCAATTGCTGAAGCAAGTGAAAGATTGGGGGTTACTCCCAGGTCGATCAGGTTGTGGATCCGGTATTTGAAGCAAACGGACCCGACTGCGTATGGTTTGCACATACAGGTTCGAACTCAACCAGATAATCCAGGTCAGGAAGTGTATGAGCTGAACGAGGATTTATTGAAAGAGTTTGAGGAGAAAGTTCACACCCAGATTCACACTCAGGTCCGCACTCCTTCCGACACTCCGCAGAAGGCAGAATCCGAAAGGCAGGTAAATCCGGACATGTCCAGCATAATTATTGATACCTTGCGGAGAGAAATTGAAAGACAGGGGGAAACCTTGAGGCAGATACTCCAGGACCATGCAAAAGAACGGGAAAGGGCGGACACCATAATTATGGGTTTGAGAAACGATATGCACCTGCTCAACGAAAGGATTTTCCTGTTGACCGAAGGGAAAGAACAGGAACCTGAGACCCCGCCGGAGACACCCGGGCAGGTTGTGGATGAGACGCTCCAGGAGAATCCGAGACAGGAAACACCGCCGGGGGATTCGGAGTACATGCGGGTTACTGTATTTGAACGTTTATGGTTATGGAAACAGGGCATAACAGAGGACTTTAAGCAGTATTGGTTGCTTATAATTGCGGGATTCATAGTATCCTGCATTTTCTGGTCTATTCTCTTTCACAAAATACGGAGCTGAATCCACAAATAAGGAAACTTCAACCCGCCGGGCATGATTTACATGAGGATCTGTCCCGGGTCAAGACAGCTGGTTTTCACCATTTCATGGGCCCCCGGTGGTGGCCCCATGTTGAAAAAACCAGCTGGCATGTTTATCAATCCAACATTAATAAATAAACCTATTTCCTCCGAATGAAGGCGGCATAATAAACATCTATCCTGAAGCCCCTTTTCGTAAAGCGTTGACCAGCGGCTCACCTTCTGCTCCCATTGATTTCCCAAAATTTATGAGGCTTCTTGTATCTGTAACTCCTTTTTCACTGTATGCACGATGTGCCAGGATAAGGGCTTTTACGCCTGCCGCCACCCCGTCAGGATGACTGTAAACCGATGTTCCGGCAAGGTACATCCTTCCTTCTGTTCCCAGTCTCTTCATATTGAAACCGATGTTGGCCGGGCCTATCCCCCCTGCAATGACAAGGGTCATGCCATTGTTGCCCTGCAGGCCTTCATCGGACAGTCTTTTCAGGATAGCTTTTTTTTCCTCATCATCCGGTCTGAGATATCCTCCAGCGGCGCCCAGCTGCATGAAAGCGGCACCGAAATATGCGGCGAAGAGATACATTAACGAAGGGTCAATTCCCCAGAATGGACAGCCGGTAATAATGTTCATCCCGGCCGTGTGAGCATAGATGGGGACATCAAACCTCTGCGCGATCTCCGCCATTGTCAAAAATCCTCCCCCGTAATGAGGAGAAAACATCAAGGCGTTCGCGCCTGCCTCAATAGCAGCTTTCGCATAGTCTTTGATATTCTTTTCGTCTGCAGTGATGTGCGGGGCGAAAAGAAACCTGGTACCCCTTGGCCTGTCATGGAACCTTCCAAGGTCAAAACCGGCATTCTCCAGGACTCTTACTGTCCTTCCGACAAACAGGGGAATATCTTTAAGCGAAAGATGCATATTCTCATCCGCCTTGGTGAACCTGGCGCCCGCAAGCGCCGCGTCAACCACCGCGCGTGAAAATAGTTCGGGAGTCAATCCGGTTTTGGGTTTCACAATGGTCCCGATAATCGGATCTGACGGACCAATCCCCAGGTATTTCCTTATCCGTTTATGCGGCCACTTAATAGTCGGCAAGCGGTCTTTCAGCTCTGCCGGAAGCCGTATGTCCGCAATTTTTGCGGCACGGTAGAAAGAAAAAGCAGATACCGACTCGCTCGCAATCGCCATCATCAACTGTGCCATCGGAAAATTTGTCTTCCCGGTCCTGTCAAAGAAAGCAAGCGGGTAAGCAATAGTAATCATGCCTGACTCCATGCATTCTCTTCTGCTGTGCTTGAATAACTTGAAGCCTGTTATCCAGCTCATATTCTCGTCGTAACCGTCGGGCTTGACAATCCGGGTATCTCCCTCATCATGCCAGGATTTGAGCGTTCCGTGTTCCATTACCATCCTGGCTGCATTCTTCAGACCGTCCATCCTTTTGCCCCGGTTTATAACCTCAAAATAATAGTCCACCTCAACGTTCGGACCACTGTTTGTGCAGCGAGATGAGTTTAAACTCCTGATTATC
>CAYOFY010000037.1:0-15134 GCA_964403465.1 uncultured bacterium | reverse complement strand
TCAATTGCTATTCTCATTTTTATAGAATTTCCTGTATTGTTTCTGATATTTCAATAGAAAAATTTTCAGGTACAGCCAGGTTTTCCTGCAAAGAAACTTTCTGGTATGGCATTCCTGCAATTGTTTTACCGCCAATTCAATATTGCCTGCTTTGATGCAATGTGCGGCTGAGCTAATCCTGAATTTATTTGCATATTCATGCAGATATTGTCTTCTGAGTTGCGATATGTCGTTGTTGCCTTTCAGGAAATGTTCTACAGTCTCGACCACTCTGGCTCTCCCGGAAGTTCTAATTGTCCTTACGATACTTCCGGGAACATCTTTATGGTATATGGCACCGGTATAATTGCTGTAGGCGATGTTGTATTTCAGCGCGATCCTTGCCCACATATCAAGGTCGCCACCCTTGGGTACACCTTCCGGGAAAAAGCCTGCGGAGGCAAAAATTTCCCTGGGTATTGCCACGGCCGATGTCCATACTGGAGTGGTTCCATACAGCGATGATCTGAAATAGTCAGGCAAAATTCCCTCCCATTCACGGCTTTTCGGAATATACCAGAACCTTGGTGTTCTGATTCTGCCGCGTATGGATTTTTGTTTATAAGCCGTTGCATAAGCACCTGCTCCAGGATAATTCTCACGCAGCCGGAGTATGGTTTCAAGAAACTGCGGCATCCACTCATCATCGGCATCAAGAAAAGCTATTAACTCCGCAGATGCTTTTTCAATGCCAAGGTTCCTTGCGGCATGTCCTCCCGGAGAAGGTGTATTTCTGTTGAACGTCTTTATTCTTTCGTCTTTATACTGACCTACTATTTTTTCACTGCCATCTATTGAAGCGTCATTTATGACAATGATTTCAAAATCATGGAATGTCTGGGACAATACCGAGTTGATTGCCCTGCCTACATATTTTGCCTTGTTGTATAAGGGAATTACAACTGAAATCTGTGCCATTTTCTCATAAGGGGGTTGCAGTCTACCACAAATATTTTAACATTACGTACTTCACGAATCAAAGAGAAGGGGCTGTCTTGTCCCGTCAAGAAGAAGCAATGAGGCCTTAACAACTTCGTATGAGGAAATTCTTTCAAGACATGCAAAGTTTTTTCTGCATCTTTTTCTGACCTTGCAGGGAAAACATACAAGATCACTATGAACAATAATATTTTTTGTTTCCACAGAACCGAACCTGTAAGGATTGGCAGGACTGAAGATGGCAGCAACGGGACATTTCGTCGCGCTTGCCAGCTGCATATGGGCGCTATTATCGGTGACGAGCAGATCGGCCCTTTTAAATAGTGCTGCCAGATCCCTTATCCTTCTGAGCGCATGGATAATCAAAAGATTGTATCCGATGGAGTTGCCCCCGATAACAAGAATTTTCCTCAGGTTAAGCTCTCTGAGATTTTTTGGGCACATTTTTCCGTTTCGTTCAGACCTGTGTAGGTTCTTTGCCTCATTCGTTCAAGAGTTTTGCCGATGGAAGAGATGTCCTTAAGAGGCAGATATTCAGCGTGATTATTCCGTATAAGTTCTGAGATTGTAAAGTCAAAGAATAATTTTTTGCGTTTTTTCCTCGGCACCCCTGCAATCAGGGTCGGTTTCCCGCTGGTAATAGCCTCTGAAATCATATTGACGCTGTCTTCTGTAACGACAAGGTAATTGCTCATGCCGAGTATTCCGTAATAGTGAGATTCGGGAGTCCATCCGGGAAATTCTGCCCAGAGAATCTCCGGGCAATTTCTTACCTGGTCCCGCAGGTATTGAACCACGTGTGTTCTGGTTCTCCTGGAGGTTGTCAGAAAAAAACGGTATCTGTCGCTGAGCGCGAAAATGGATGCAACGAATTTTTTCATCCATTCAAGGGAAATCCTGTAATTGTGGTCATCCCCTCCTATGATAATACCGACGAATGGCAAATCCGCATTTTTGGAAATACGCTCTGCGAGTTTTTTGGAATCTTCTTTGATTGATTCTTCTCTAACTGGCGTTGGGGATAGAAGCGTCACTATAATGTTTTTCGGGAAATGCTTCGGGTGGGTATGGTGGTGATACAGATTTTTCGGGAAACGCTTCAATCGGAGAAAATGGTGGTATGGAATAATGGCGTAATCAAAATAAGAAAGAGGCAGAAGAGCCGGTGACATGATGGTAACCGATCTTGCCCTATGGTACCGGGCCATTGTAAGATTCAGCGGCGCACAGATGGAACCCGCCGAAATTACAAGGTCGTATTTTTTCCCTTTCATCGGGAGAGTTGTAGCAGAAAAAATTGCAATCATCTTTTTCACGAAATACCACCATTTCATCAGGCAGAAAAGGCTGATGATTTTTGAAGAGATGGGAAAGGTTCCTTTCCTTCCCGGCAGTCTGTATCGCCGGCCTTTGAGGGAAACTTTAATTGTCGTTACTTCAGCGAAAGAAAGAAAATTTGTAATTCCTAACGCTTGATTCAAATGCCCTTTATTTCCGTCGTCAAGCACAAGAATGTTCATATACGTACGGGAACTCCCTTCTCCTTAAGATACTCTTTTATTTGTTTGACAGTGTATTTTCTGAAGTGAAGCAGTGATGCAAGAAGTACCGCGCTTGCCTTGCCTTCCAGAATCACCTGCGACATATGTTCAAGCGTTCCAGCCCCACCGGAAGCGATGACAGGAACCCTGACATTGTCGGCTACGGCTTTTGTCATTTCAATATCATATCCCTTCTGGGTTCCATCCATATCTATGCTGGTCAGAAGGATTTCTCCCGCACCCAGTCCTTCAACTCTTCTTGCCCATTCCGTGACGTCAATGCCGGTAGGGTTTTTGCCGCTTTCTGTATAAACCTCCCATCCTCCAGCAGTTCTCTTGCCGTCTATTGCGACGACAATACACTGGCTTCCAAATTTCGCGGCGCCTTCCTTTATCACTCCGGGGTTCCTGACCGCTGAGGTGTTTATTGAAATCTTATCGGCTCCCGCTTTCAGCAAGTTCTCTATGTCCTGCAAACCGGTTATCCCTCCGCCCACGGTTAATGGTATAAAAACGACCTCCGAAACTTTTTTCACTGCATCAATCATTGTTTTTCTACCCTCTATGGTTGCGCTTATATCAAGGAAAACAAGTTCGTCGGCTTTTTCCCCGCTATAGAAAGCGGCATGTTCAACGGGATCCCCCGCTTCCACGAGATTTTCAAAATGCACTCCCTTGACCACCTTCCCTTCTTTCACATCCAGGCATGGAATAACTCTTATCGCAGCCATTTCCCCCCCATGAAGTTTTTCAAAAAACGGATGCCACAGTCACCGCTTTTTTCAGGGTGAAACTGTACACCCACAAGGTTTTGTTTCTTTATTGCCGAAACGAATTCTATCCCGTAAAGCGTTTTGCCGAGTATGACCGAGCAGTCTTCCGGTTCCGGGTAGTATGAGTGGGCAAAGTAAAAATACTCATTGTCAGGGATATCGTCAAAAAGCCAGTTCTTGCGGTCAATTATCTTAAGTTTATTCCAGCCCATGTGAGGAATTCTGAAGTCCCTGTTACCGAAACTGAATTTTTTTACGTCGCCTTTTATTAAATCAAAACCGCGGCAATTGCCTTCTTCGCTGTATGAAAATAGAAGCTGGAGTCCGAGGCATATGCCGAGAAACGGTTTGCCCTTCTCAATTTCCCTGATCAACGGTTCAATAATACCTGATTCTGACAGACTTTTAATGCCATCGGCAAATGCACCCACACCCGGGAGTACGATCATGCTCCCTTTTTTAAGATCCGTTGCTTTTTCTATGACAAACGGCTCCCCCCCGCAAGTTTTGACCGCCGTGAATACGCTGTATATATTGCCGGCACCGTAATTGATAATGCCTGTCATTTATATCCTTTTATTTAAGGGGAGGTTTGTATCACTTGTTAAGTTCCTGGTGATATTCCTGAAGACTTTTTACGGTGATTTTGTTTTCCCTTAATTTTCTTATGGCAACGAGAGTAGCTCTGGCGCCTTGGATCGTTGTTATAAGGGGAATATTTCTGCTTACAGCAGTACCTCTTATGGAAACGATATCCTTTTTGGGCTTTTTGCCTGAAGGGGTATTTATTATAATTGAAATCTGGTTGTTCTTCATAAAATCCATTATATTTGGACGTTCACCCTCGTAAACCTTGGGAATTATTCTCGCCTTTATGCCATTATCGATTAAGAACTTTCCTGTACCTGAGCTTGCCAGAGTCTCAAATCCCATTTCCTGGAACCCTTTTGCGATCGAAACAGCGGCTTTTTTATCCTTGTCCTTTACGCTTATGAAGATTGCGCCTGATGTTGGCAATTTTTGACCCGCTGCAATCTGGCTTTTTGCATATGCCATCTCAAATGTTTTGTCCATACCGATGACCTCTCCGGTTGAACGCATTTCAGGTCCCAGTACGGCATCAACTCCGGGGAATCTGATGAAAGGAAAAACAGATTCCTTGACTGCAAAATAATTGATGGGAACCTCCCTTGTGAAACCAAGTTCCTTGAGGCTTCTTCCGGTCATAATCTTCGTTGCAAGTTTGGCAAGGGGTATGGCTATTACCTTACTCACAAATGGTATGGTTCTGGACGCACGCGGGTTAACTTCAAGGACATATAGATCATTATTCTTGACAGCATACTGGATATTTATCAATCCCTTTATATTCAATTCAAGCGCAAGTTTCTTTGTTGCTATTTCAATTTCTTTCACGATCTTCTTGTCAAGGCTATATGGAGGCAAAACCATGGCACTGTCACCAGAATGTATACCGGCTTCTTCTATATGCTCCATAATTCCGCCTATAACGCACTGTTGTCCGTCGCAGATTGCGTCAGTATCCACTTCCACTGCATCCTCGAGGAACTTGTCTATTAATACGGGTCTTTCCTGGGAAACATCAACGGCCTTTTGCATGAATGATTCAAGAGAATCCCTGTCATATACTATCTCCATTGCTCTGCCGCCCAGGACGTAGGAAGGCCTTACGAGAACGGGATAACCGATCTTTTCAGCGATGGCCTCTGCCTTCTTGAATGATGTTGCTGTTCCATTGGGTGTTTGCTTCAGAGATAATTTTTCAAGTAACTGGCGAAAAAGTTCCCTGTCTTCTGCCGCATCAATTGCCTCGGGACTTGTGCCAAGGATCCTGACTCCTTCTTTTTGCAGGGGGATTGCCAGGTTTAGCGGAGTCTGCCCTCCGAATTGCAGGATTACGCCAAGGGGCTTCTCTTTTTCAACTATATTGAGAACGTCTTCAACGGTTATCGGTTCAAAATACAATCTGTCGGATGTATCATAGTCGGTACTGACAGTCTCGGGATTGCAGTTTACCATTATGCTTTCGTATCCATCCTCTCTGAGAGAGAAGGAAGCGTGCACGCAGCAGTAGTCAAACTCAATGCCCTGCCCTATGCGGTTGGGTCCTCCACCGAGAATAACAACCTTTTCTTTCTGTCCCGGGTTAACTCCGGAATCGTATTTTTCATTTGTGGAATAATAGTAGGGTTTTTCCGCAGGATATTCACCTGCTACGCTGTCCACCTGTTTAAATACCGAAGCAAGATTCTTTTCTTTTCTTTTTTCTCTGACCTTTTTTTCGGAAGTGTTAAGTATAAAAGAGATTTGTCTGTCAGAGAAGCCTGACTTCTTTGCTCTTTCCAGGACTTCGCAAGGAAGGGTCTCTATGCCGGAGTATTCATAAAGTTCTTTTTCCATTTGAACAATGGTTCTTATGTTATGAAGAAACCATATATCAATTTTTGACAGGTTATATATTTCGTCAATGCTTAACCCTGCCAGAATTCCATATCGCAGATAAGATAGTCGTTCATCATCCGGGACGGATATCTTCCTTATTATGCATTCCTTTTCGTCGTCAGTAAACTTATGGTTGATATCCCACCTGTCTTTCTTGTCGCACCCGAGTCCATAGCTGCCGATCTCGAGAGAACGAATACCTTTTTGAAGCGCTTCCCTGAAATTTCTTCCTATGGACATCGCCTCTCCCACTGCCTTCATGGAAGTTGATACTGTCCTGTCAGCCGAAGGGAATTTTTCAAAAGTGAATCTCGGAATTTTGAATACACAATAATCCACTGTCGGTTCCGAAAAACATGTTGTTTTACCGGTTATCTGGTTGTCTATTTCATCGAGCGTCAATCCCACTGCCAGTTTTGTGGCTATCCTTGCTATGGGAAAACCCGTTGCTTTCGAAGCTAAAGCAGAACTCCTTGAAACCCTGGGATTCACCTCTATTATTACCACATTTCCGTTTTCGGGATTTACAGCGAACTGGATGTTTGCACCTCCCACCACACCGATCTTTCTTATAATCTTTTTTGAGAGGTCCACAAGGTTTTCGTACTCCCGGAGACTCAACGTTTGTGAAGGAGCTACAACTATGCTATCTCCTGTATGGATGCCCATAGGGTCCACATTTTCCATTGACGTGACAATAACAACATTGTCCTTGCTGTCCCTCATGACTTCAAATTCTATCTCTTTCCATCCGAGGACAGATTGTTCTATTAGAACTTCGTTTATGGGGCTTGTATCCAAACCGAATTCCAGTTTCTTTTCGAGTTCTTCAATGTTGTAAGCAACCGATCCGCCTGTACCTCCGAGCGTGTAAGCCGGCCGCAGAATCAAGGGGAATCCGAGTCTTCTGCCCATCTCAATGCCGTCCTTAAGATCATAGGCAAGCACACTTTCTGGAACGGCTATTCCGAGGTCGGTCATTACGTTCTTGAAAAGTTCCCGGTCTTCTGCCATTGCAATTGCTGATATGTCCGCACCGATAACCTCAACTCCGTATTTATTAAGGACGCCTTCGCTTGCAAGAAACGTGGCCAGATTGAGTCCAGTCTGACCTCCAAGAGTTGGCAGAAGCGCATCCGGACGTTCCTTCTCTATTATTTTTGCCAAAGGGTCAACCGTCAGAGGTTCCAGATAGGTGATGTCGGCCATGCCAGGGTCAGTCATAATTGTTGCAGGATTGCTGTTCACCAGAAGCACGTTGTATCCTTCTTCTCTCAACGATTTGCATGCTTGGGAACCTGAATAGTCAAATTCGCATGCCTGTCCTATTATTATCGGTCCGGAACCTATGATCATTATCTTCTTAATGTCTTTTCTACGGGGCATTTCATTGTCCTTTCACAAGAGAAATAAATTCTTTGAAAATACTGCTTGTCGGGAGAAAACTCGTGGATAGAATTTCAATACTGCTGTCATGCTGCCCTTCCACTGTTTCATCGTTAATATTGACAAACCTGATTGAGTTTGATACGGATCCCTTCTCAAGCACCAAACTATGGGATTGTTCCGTGATATAGCATCTGTCGTCTTTCATGTCTGCAACAGGATGGTTTATTCCATAATGATTCAAGACGCTATCCGCTATTTTCCCGCCCGATGCAATACCGGTAACCAGGTGTCCTGTGCCTGCGCCAAAAACAGGGATTTTGCCCACAAATTTCTTTATAACGGATGCCGTTGTTTCAATAAGAGAAAGATTTTCGGGCCCCGAGGTAACATAGATTCCGGAAGAATTTGCTATAGCGTCTTCAATTCCCGGGCTGCATGGAGAAAGGAAAAGCAAATCAAATTCAGGATTTTTTAACATTTCCAGCTCACTTTTTTTCACCCCAAGGTTAATGACTGAAATATATGGTTTATCGTTTTTGAGAACTGTGTGTTTTTCTTCTATTCCCTTAATGGGGAGACAGTTGCTATTTTTAGCGTTTTTTATTTCGCTTAGAATTTTGGTTATCTGCAAATCGCCGGGAGCAACTGCTGCTCTTATACCCTTTCTTTCTCTTATCAGGGTAGTCAGGTATTGTGTATCGATTCCCCCAATTATGGATACCCCTTTGTTCCGCAGGAAATCTTCCATTGAACATTTGGCCCTGAAGTTGCTGTAAATTCCACTGTATTCCGAGATTATCAGGGCAGACGGAAATATCTCATCGCTTTCAATATCTTCATAATTTATTCCGTAATTTCCTATCAATGGATATGTAAAACAGACAATCCTGCCAGAATATTCCGGGCTGGTCAGAATCTTTTCATATCCGACAACGCGGGTATCAAAAATCAACTTTCCTGTTCTGATCCCATCTCCTGACAGGAGAGTTCCTTCAAAAACTTCACCTGTTTCCAAAACTATTATGCCTTTCATGCTTTTAAGTGATTCTTAACAAGTTCTCCCGTGAAACAGGAAAGACAAAGATGATTTGCAGGCAATCCTATGGCACTTATAAAATCTTCTATTGTATTGTACCTTAATGTATCAGCGCCTATTTTTTCCCTTATGCCGTTGAGTGAGTATCTTTTGGCTGCCAATTCACTGTAGGAACGCGTTGATATGCCGTAGAAACAGGGCGCTATGAGGGGCGGGCATGCTATTCTAACATGGACTTCCTTTGCGCCCGCATGTTTCAATTCCATGACCTTGAACTGTATTTGAGTCCCCCTTACAATGGAATCATCGCAGAGTATTATTCTTTTATTTCTTACGTTTTCCTTGATTACGGAAAGTTTGATGCGGGCTTCCTCGTCCCTGCTCTTCTGTGTGAGAGGGGTATAACTTCTGCTGGCAAATCTGTCTATAAGAAAGACCTCCTGGTAAGGTATCTTGGATTCTTTGTGATAACCCAGAGCGCATCCTATACCTGAAAGGGGAACTGGTGACACTATGTCGGCATCAAACTTTCCATCTTTCTCGGCAAGTTTCAATCCGAAATTCTCCCTTGCCCGTATGACGGGTATGCCGTCTATTATTGAGTCAATGGATGCTATATATGCCCATTCAAAAGCACAAAAGGCAGGGCGCGCATTTTCTGTTCTGCCAAGGGTTTTAAAACCATCTTTATTGATTAGAATAATTTCCCCGGGCTCTACATCCCTGTAAATTTCAAGACCCAGTAGATCAAAAGGCCTGGATTCCGAAGCCACTGCGTATTGATTCTTACCTATTCCCAATATAAGCGGTTTGAAAGCGTGAGGGTCCCTTGCGGCATAGATGCCATTCCTCGTAAGAAGGACGAGACTGTAAGCTCCCTGGACTTTCTTGCCAAGTTGCTCTATTCCGTTGAGGAAATCCTTTTCATAAGATATCAATTTCCCGAGGAGTTCGATGTCTGTTTCACTGCTGAAAGAATGTCCCTGTTCCTTTAATTCATTTCTCAATTTCTGGCCATTTACTATATTGCCGCTGAACGCCATTGCGAATTTTCCCATCTTTGATATCAAAACTATCGGCTGGCGTTCTTTCAGACTGACATGTCCTATTCCTGAGGAACCTCGCAATGATAAAATATCACTTTCTGTAAAAGTATGCCTGACAAAACCTTTATGAGTTGTTAAACAGATATTGCGGGATAGTGTTGAAATTCCGCAGTATCTCTGTCCGCGATGTTGAAGTTTGAAAATGCCGTAGCAGATATCTTTTGCTGCATTTTCCTTCCCTGTGTTGCATAGCCCGAAAATTCCACAGTTTTCATTCATTGTTGGAAAATTGAATTTTATATGTATTCTATGGTACTCGGAGGTTTTGGCGTTATGTCATAGACCACTTTTACCACACCGGGGATTTCCTCTATTATTCTATCACGTATCGCATAAAGAGTCGTCATGGGGATCTTGGAAGGTTCTGCTGTGAGAGCATCTCTGGAATCAACAGATCGTATTGCAATGATATCGCCATAAACCCTTTTTCCATTCACCATTCCCGTTGCCCTGTCGGACAGAAGTACCGCGAATGCCTGAAAAACGCTTGTGCCCTTTATCATGCTTTCCACAATCCTGGTGGCCCTGCGTATCTTCTCAACTCTTTCAGGAACGACCTCGCCTATAATTCTTGTTGCAAGACCGGGGCCAGGGAAAGGTTTTCTTTCTGCGAATTTCCTGGGCAATCCAATTTTTCGCGCCACTTCTCTCACCTGGTGTTTATATAATTCCCTGAGAGGTTCTACTATCTTCAATCCGAAATAAGAGGGATTAATTCCTATCTGGGATAGTACGTTGTGCTGGGTCTTGATCCCTTTCTGCGTTTCAGCTATATCTGCAGCTATTGTTCCCTGAATCAGAAAATCTACGGAATAGCTCTTGGCTGCCTGCCCGAGTGTTTTATAAAAAAGATCTCTGAATATCATCCTTTTTTCTTCCGGATCAATCTTGCCCTTCAGCCCTTCAAAAAACTTTTCTTTTACATCCCATATCTGCAATTCCATACCTATGCTTTCAAAGAATTTTCTTATCTCTTCGGACTCTCCTTCTCTCATCAGCCCATCGTCAAGGTAAAGCACGATAAGGTTATTTCCGAGGGCTTTCCTGGCAAGCATCGCGCAGGTCATGCTGTCAACTCCGCCTGAGGTGGCTATCAGTGTTTTCTTTGTGCGACCGATTTTTTTTTGCAGTTCTTCGATTTTCTGACTGATAAATCTTGAAGGGGCAAAACCCATGGTATCCTCCTTTACCCTCATAAGGGCAGCATAGAGCATGGAATGTATATCATCTTTGACCTTTGCCGTCTTGCTGTATTTGCAGGTTTTAAGGGATTTCTTAAAGCGAGCTATTATAACATTTCAGACAAAAATGCGTCAAAATTCTTGTTTGCTCTGTTTGTATTGGTGATTATATTTCTGGTCTTTATATAGAATAATGGTAGTTCTGGGGGGCATTTTCCTTGGAGTTTGACATAATCTTTTTCGGTTGTAACAATGTAATCTGGATTCTTTTTGATATACAGGCCATATAATTCATGAATATCGAAATCCCTGTATCGAAAATGATCAGGATAGATAACTCCGTATATTCTTTCTGGTGTCCATTTCAACAGTAAATGAAAAAAGTTAAGAGGATTCCCTATTCCAGCAATGGCAATGATGTTTCTGCCCTGGATAGTTTCGGGAGGTATTTCCCTGTCTGGGTTTTTCAGACATTCAATCTCATAATCCATAACAAATACCGGTTTCTTTAATTTCTCAAGATAAATCCTCAGTTTCGCGGCTTCACGCGCGTTGACCATATAAGGATGTGTGAGGATAAAAATATCGGCTCTTCTTATTGATGGTATTGGTTCTCTCAAAAGACCTGAGGGGATAACCATGTTGTTGTCAAAAGGGTTTGACATGTCCACTACAAGAATATCAAGATCCTTGTGGATATGATGGCAGTGAAACCCGTCGTCTATGACGCAAATGTCATAAGAGCGGTATCTGTCCGTAACAATTTCTTTTATTTTTTTATTTTTCTTGGATGAAAATGTCAGTCCGTGGAACTTCTTGCTTATCATGAGAATCTCATCCCTGCTCTTTGAAAAATTATCATCAACTCCCGACGAAAGAATAATTATTTTCTTGCCCTGATTCTGCAGAATCTTAATAAGACTCATGACAAGCGGAGTTTTCCCTGTTCCTCCTGAAATAATGTTTCCAACGCTTATGACAGGCAATTTCAGTTTTCTTTCTGGAATCAATATCTTCTTGCAGTAGATTATCAACAGGTAAAAAAGGGTAAATGGGGATAGATATACAGACAGTATCGCAAAAAACAGCGAGTTTCTGTGAAGAACAAACCTTCTGAAGAAAAACTCAGAAAAGGGTTTGCTCGTTTTCAGATTTACTATTTCCAAGCGGAATTTCAACTTTTCCGAATTCTCCATCATATCCTGGTATAATCCTCACACTTTCCTTCCTCACCAAATGAATCCCTTCTATAATGTTATCCTCTATCTTGCCCAGCATGTCTTTTTCGGCAACTTCAAGCAAAACGGAGAATTCAGTTCCAAACCGCTCAATCACCTCGAAATATTTGTTTCTAACGAGAATTGAATCGCAACTTTTGCCAAGTATGCTGCCTATTATCTGGTCAAGCGGAACAAGTTTTTTGAAGGGAACGAAAGTGGCGGGTTTATCTCCGTAGTCTCTGTCAGCAAGTTCTGATACCCGGTGCATGACTCCTATTGTGACCTTTCTTCCGCATGCAGGGCAAAGATTATTGTTTTTACGGGTTTCCTCGGGAGAAAGACAGACACTGCAATTTCTGTGTCCGTCAAAATGATATTTACCTTCTTCCGGAAAATATTCCACTGTTGAAATGAATCTTTTAACGTCCTTTGTTCTCAATATATCCCTGAGTCCTGAAAAATCAAATTGTCCGCTGAATATATTGAACTCTCTGCCGATTTTTCCGGCGGAATGAGCGTCTGAATCGGAAATTAAGGAAAATCTGTCCAGCGAAGAAACCATCCAGTTCATTGCAGGATCACTACTCAATCCTGTCTCCAGGGCAAAGATTTCCGATGTAAAATCTCCGAAGCATTCTGAGATGGAATCAAAGCCGGAATTTGAGCCAAATAATGAAAAATGAGGCGTCCATATATGAGCGGGCACAACGAATCCCTTCTCGTCAATATCCCGGACTATTTTTACAAGTTCTCTTGCATCCATCTGCAGTATGGGTCTTCCGTCAGCGTTTATGTCTCCGTATCGTTCCAGCACCCTGTTTAATTTCTCAGCTCTGGCAAAGGATGAAAGAAAAAGCATGTTGTGGATTTTCTTGACTTTTCCTTTTTCATCAAAAATATTGCAGGCTTCACCGGTGAGGATAAAATCAATTCCGTCGTACGAATAGATACCCTCCCTGTCTGTTTCCTTGAGTATATTGGTTAACTCATGAAACCATAAGAAATGGGTTATATCTCCTGTCCCGAGAAGGTTTATTCCCTTGTATTTTGCCCATCGTGCGAGTTCGGGGATATCCATATTCTTGCTTGTGGCACGACTGTATTTGGAATGAATATGAAAATCTGCTATGTACATTTTCTGATTTTATCAAATTCCGGGTGAAGAAGACGGTAAAGTTGCTCCATAGATTGTGAAATAATTTTTAATTTGCAAACCACTGGTACAAAATTTGTATCCCCTATCCATCGGGGAACAATGTGTACATGTATATGATTTTTCAACCCTGCTCCTGCCGCCCTTCCCAGATTTATCCCAATATTGAAACCTTGCGGATGAAGGGTTTTTTTCAGTATCGTCACTGAAGATCTGATCAGGAACATGAACTCCTTTTCCTCTTGATGAGAGAGACTTTCCAGATTTTTTATATGCCTTATGGGAACAACCATTGTGTGACCGTTATTGTAAGGAAAAATATTCAGTATGACAAAGTTGTATTTGCCCCTGTACAGAAGAAAATTTTTCTCGTCCTCCTCTATTCTTGTTCTAAAAGCCCTGCACAGAAAGCAGCCTTTTTGAGGGATTGTTCTGACATAACCAAGTCGCCACGGTGCCCATAAAATACTGTTTTTCTCCATCCCGACCTTTATTACAGAAGAACTTCCCTGTTTTCTTTCAGGTATTTAGTCAGAGAACGTTTTCTGTTTTTAATTATACCATCAAGGACAAGACCTTCAAGTTTTCTTTTCACTACTCCCACTTTCTTGCCCTGGGGGATTGCGAGAATTTCCATTATCGCGTATCCGTCCAATGCAAGCTTGAAACATGTAAGTCTGTCTCTTCTGTTAATCTCCCGTATTCTGTCCTCAAGAAGAGTTAACTTTTCAAGAGCCTCTCTCACTTTTGCAATATTGTGACTGGTCAGATCGGCCTTGGCAAGTACGAAGAGAGGTCTGATATCTCTACCGAGTTCTCTTATGAATCTTCTAAGGGCATTATCTGTTGGAGTCTCTTTTGCAAGGAGGTGCGGTCGCAGATGAAACCTTATTATTCTGCCGATAAATCTATTCTTATCTTCGGGTATATTTAATCGTCGGCACAGAATATACGCCATTTTTTGACCCAGAAACTCATGTCTGTGGAAACTTACCTTGCCTTTATCTACTCTGAATGTTGTGGGTTTACCTATATCATGCAACAGGGCAGCCATTCTAAGATAGACATCTTTTGTATGTTCACTCACATTATCAAGCACCTTAAGTGTGTGAGGGAAAAGTTCCTTGCATGCATGCGCTGTTTGTTTTTCTTTCAGCTTATAAACTTCAGGAAGCAATGAGGAAAGAACGCCAATGTCATCCATTAGATAAAATCCTCTTGATGGAATATGTGATTCAAGAATCTTCATTATCTCGTATGATATTCTTTCATGGCTGACAATTGACAAACGCGTTACGTTTTTTTTCATTCCTTCCAGCGTTTCATTATCTATTTGAAATCGGAATCTCGTAGCGAATCTGATTCCCCTTAATATTCTGAGCGGATCATCATAAAAAGTACTTTCGGCAGAAATCGGCGTTCTTATTATTTTCTTTCTGATGTCAGCCAGCCCTCCGAAAAAATCCAGTATATCTCCGGTTATGAGATTTTCCGCTATTGAATTAATGGTAAAATCCCTTCTCTTGCAATCATCGCTTATGGTTGCCTTTCTGATGTAGGGTTTTCTTGAATCTTCGGGATAACTTTCTTTGCGTGCAGTTGCAAACTCAATCTTTATTCCCGACAGTTCAATCATTGCAGTGCCAAATCTTCCATAAAAAATGGGTTGAGGCAAATGGTATTCGTGAGCAAATTCTTTTGCGAATGACAAAGCATCATCTTCCATTACGATATCAATATCATTACTTTTTCTTCTGAGCAGCCGGTCCCTTATGTATCCGCCCACAAGGTAAACCATAATGGATTTTCGTTCTGCAAATGATTTTATATTCTGGAGCATTTCGGCAGATCCATTGTTCTTTTTCATTTCTCAATGCCCACGATTGTTCCGTCAATTTCAATTAGTTCGACACGGGTATTCTTCAGGAGTTTTTGCAAAGGTTTCTTGCTCAAAGTGTTTAATGCGACTATCAGATTCTGTTGAATCGCATAATTGCTTCCCACCTTTATGGCGGAGCTGTTCTTGCCCGAAATAAAAACGCCTATTTGTCCTTTATCGGATTTGAAAAGCCGTCCCTCCGCAGGGATTTTAGTAAACAGGGAAGGATTCTGCCCTACGGTGGAAATCCTGAGTCTTCTTGATGTCCCGTTCTCGTTGGGGACCTTAATACTTCGTATTTCTACCAGAAGTGTACCGATAAAAAAATTATTCTGCTTTATCCACTCCATTTGAATTTAAAAGTTACATAATTGTTTCAAAAGTATAGCAGAAATTTGACAAAAGAACAACAGTC
>CAYOFY010000036.1:0-15155 GCA_964403465.1 uncultured bacterium | reverse complement strand
CCAACCACTTTCCACCAATCACCTGTTTTAATATCTCACTCGTGCCGTCGGTACTTCCGTCATCCACAATTATTATCTCCTTCTCAACAGGTACATCCATGACTCTCCTGATAACCTCCAAAATTGTATTCTTCTCATTATAAGCAGGTATTATCACGGACAGTTTCATAGTGCCTCTCCCTCTATAAATATTCTATACCATATTTCAAATACCAGTAAATTCCAGATGCGTTGTGTATGTATTGCCCTGCCTGTGACGTGCTCCTCCACCATTTTCCCCACGTTTTTCTGGTTGAAAAAACCCCGGCTTGAAAAACTACCTGACAGTAGGTATGATTGTATGTACTCTTTTAAATCTTTCTTGAACCACTCTCCAACAGGTATGCCGAAACCCATTTTTTTTCTGTGAAGTATCTCTTCAGGAATGAATCCCTTGAGTTTCTTTTTCAGGATATACTTGGAAGTGAATCTTCTGAATTTGAGTTCCGGCGGGAAAGACGCCATTGTCTCAACAAACTCATGGTCAAGAAAAGGGCTTCTACTTTCAAGTGAGTTAGACATAGCCGCTATATCCATTTTAACGGTTAAGACATCGGCAAGGTAGAGATTAAAATCTGAATAGAGCATTTTCTCAAGAATAGTGATGTTTCCCGCCCTGTCCCAGATTTCCTTTATCAGTGACATTGCATCCTTGTTTGCAATTTCCGCTTTGAAGTAGTCGGAGTATATGCCGTTTTTATATTCGGCAGAGAAAGAAATGAGCCGCCGTGCATAAGCATATCCATATCCTTCTTTTTCTGCTTCTTCCAGCCATCGCCATATTCTGAAAAACGTGCTTGAATAGTATTTTTCGTAACCCTTCATCAGCCCTGATAATATTGTTCTCCGCATGCCGTGAGGCATTACCCCTGCAACCGTCATCATCCTGTCCAGTAAAAGCGTTTGCCAGTAACGGGTATATCCTGCAAGATTCTCATCGCCACCGTCCCCGTTCAGCGCAACAGTAACATATTTTTTCGTTTCCCTGGCAACGTAATAGGTGGGAACCATTGAAGAATCGCCGAACGGTTCGTTATAATGCCACACAAGTCTTGGAAGTATCTCCATAACATCCGGTTTCACTTTAAACTCGTGATGGTCCGTGCCGAACCTTTCCGCCACCATCTTCGCATACTTGAGTTCACTGAAGCTTTCCTCATCAAATCCTACCGAGAATGTTTTAACAGGCAGGCGGGACAGTCCGCTCATAATCCCTACAACCGTTGATGAATCAATGCCTCCGGACAGAAAAGCGCCGAGGGGCACGTCCGAAATCATCCGGAGTTTCACCGATTCTGTCAGTTTCTGCCAGAGAAGTTCCGCATATTCTTCTTCGTTTTTCAGTTTTATCTTTCTTGTAAAATTCAGGTCCCAGTATCTTTCCACGCTGTATTTTCCATCCTGCCACATAAGATAATGCGCCGCAGGCAGTTTTTTTATTCCCTTGAAAATCGTACGCGGGGCGGGCACCGCCTGATAGGTGAGGAAAAGATCCAGAGCAGTCGCGTCTATATCCTTTTGTACCGACGGATGCATAAGCAGAGACTTAATCTCCGACGCGAATATAATGCCGTTTTCCATGACAGAATAAACAACCGGTTTTTTCCCTATCCGGTCTCTCGCAAGCAGAAGTTTTTTCTCCCTGCCGTCCCATACGGCAAAGGCGAACATCCCGCGCAAATCCTGCAGGCACCTAACACCCTTTTCCTCATAAAGATGCAGTATAACCTCGTTGTCCGACCTGCTTTTGAATCTGTGTCCTTTTTTCTCCAGAGATTCGCGCAATTCCTCAAAATTGTAAACCTCCCCGTTGCAAATAAGAATAACCGTATTATCTTCATTCGCAAGCGGCTGCTGCCCGGTATAGAGGTCTATTATCTTCAAACGTCTGTGTCCCAGTCCGACATTATCTCGTACAAAAAAACCTTCATCATCAGGACCTCTGTAGTCCATGATGCCCGTCATTTTCATAATCAGTTCCCTGTCAATCTTGCAGCCTGAATTATTTATGATTCCACATATCGCGCACATTTATTTATCCGTTTCCCCTCTGAATAAACTTTTTCATAATTCTTGACCATGGCAGATAAAGAAAATCTATCCCTGACAACATTATGGCCTTTTTCTCCCATGCTTCTGCGCAATTCAGGTTTTTGCAGGAGAAGAATGATTTTCTCGGCAAGTTCACGAGTGTTTTTGACAGGGACCAGTAAACCTGTCGTCCCGTCATCGACAAGATACGCAATTTCCGGGATATCCGTTCCTATCACTGGCTTGCTTAGAAACATACCCTCGAGGACAACATTAGGCAAACCCTCGAAAACCGAAGGTACCGCAATGATGTCACAAAGAGCAAAGATTTTCAGGATATCTTTTCTGTATCCGGTAAAAACCACACTGCCTTTCAGTTTGTTTTCTCTGACATAATCTTCAAAATACTGTCTCAGCGGGCCATCACCGACAAAAATGAAGGTACTTTCAGGATACACCTTCAACACTTCAGGGATTGCCCTCAGCAGATACATAAATCCCTTCTGTTCAGTAAACCGCCCACCGGCTCCTATTATGAAACCTTTTTTCTCAATACCGAGATTTTCCCTGAAGAGTGGATTTTCTTCTATATCCGGTAATTCTTCCAGCTCAACTCCGTTATTGATGACAATCAGTTTCTCTTCAGGAATCCTCTCTGTTTTTTGATAAAATTTCTTCACAGCATCGGAATTCGCTATTATTATATCCGTAAAAGGTAACAAAGCCCTATCCATGAGGCGGTGATACCATCTCTTTCCCAGATCCACACATAATTCAGAACCTATGATAAACGGCACGTGCGCTATCTTCCCGGCAATCCTTCCCCATGTATTTGAAGTGAACATTGAAGTATGCAAGATATCAGGCTTTTCCGCTTTTATAACCTTTATGAGTCTAAATAAAAAAACAGGGTCAATCTTCCATCTTTTACCAATGACTATGACCTTGACCATTTTTTCAAATTCTTTCCTCATCGCTCCACCCCGCAAAGCAATAAAAACAGGCAAAAATTTCTCCTTATCCATATATTTCAGAAGCTTCAGTAATTGTCTCTCAGCACCCCCGATCTCAAGCGTTCCTATGACATAACATATTTTGCTCACCCATCCTCCTCATATATGACTTCATGATATACTTTAAGGGTCTCCTTCACTGTCTTTTCCCAAGTGAAGAAATTTGCCCGTTCCAACCCTCTAATTCTCATTTCATCTCTTCTTTTCTCATCCAGAAGTATTTCTTCCATGGTATGGATAATTTCCTCTTCGTTATGAGGATCAACAAGAACAGCGGCGTCTCCCCCAACTTCCGGAAGGGAAGAAATATTTGATAAAATTGTCGGACATCCGCAGGCCATAGCTTCAATAACAGGCAGTCCAAACCCCTCATAAAGGGACGGAAAAATGAACAATGTGGCCATTCTGTAAAAATCAGCCAGGTCTTCCGTCGGAACTTCGCTCAAGCATAACACTTTATTTTGAATATTCCTTTCCCGGACGATTTCGTCTATTTCGCTCTTGACGTTGTGCGAGCCGGCGACAATAACAAGTTTTTCTATTTTTCCCTTCCCTGACATGCTGTCGTAAGCACTTATGAGCAAGGGGATATTTTTTCTTCTGACAGACGTGGCAACCGTTAAAATAAACTTCTCCGGCAGACCGTATTTTTTTATTGAGATTTCATTGTGTGAAGTGCAGGAACTATTAAACAGTGTTCTATTCACACCAAGATAGACGACCCTTATCTTATCGGGGCTTATTCCATAAAGATTTACAATATCGTTTTTTGTGGAAAAGGAAGTTGTGACAACCATATCTGCTCTTACTGCCGATTTTTTGACATAACTGTACCACTTTTCTTTATACCAGGAGGGATTTATCTCATAGGCAAGGTCATATAGAGAATATACACTCTTTATTTTTCTGAAATACGGCATTTCCTGTGCTGATATGCTGTGGAAAAGAGAAATGTTATCTTTCGTGAGAAATTGTTCTATTACAGGAATATGCAGTTTTTCCTCCAGATTTTTTACTATCCTCCTCGGCAAAGAAAGGGTTTTTAAGGTAAAATTCGGCGAGGACGGAATTACGATCCTCCTTCTTTTTTCCCTATAGTTATGCCAGAAATATCCAAATATCAGATAACTGTTTTTTGCATCAGTATCCTTCAGCGCAGAAAGAAAGTCGCTGAGAAAGTAAGAAATCCCTCCCTTCTCCGATGAACTCAACGGACCTGCCGCATCAATCGCTATCTTCATTTTCCTGTTGCCAACCTCCATGTAAGTCCTTTTTCTGAAAACCTGAACGGTATGATTTTGCCACCCACCTGCACGAGAGATTTTCCCACAAAGGATGCTCTTCCATCTTCACAGAAAAATAGAAGACACCCTCCGCCGCCCGCTCCGCATGCCTTTCCGGCCGTGGCTCCGTTCTTGAAGGCAATTGCAAAAAGCTTCTCAGTCACAGGATTAGTTACGGAAGAGTCAAGTTCCTTCTGATATTCCCAGTTCTCATTGAGCAGACATGCAAATTCATCCAACCTTCCTTTTAAAAGAGAATTTTTTATTTCATAAGCAACCCTCTTAAGCCCCTTGAAAGCGGATACCGTCTCGCCCTTCAGGTATTTACCCCAGACCTTGTCGTGTATATTCCCGGAAAGGCGGGATTTTCCGCTGTAACACAGCACCAGTCTTTTCTCCAGACTGTCTCTTACGGTTTCTTTTATTTTTAAACGTTCAACCTTCACCTTATCGGTAAACGTCATGAAATTTATGCCACCCAGAGCCGCGGCATACTGGTCCTGCTTGCCCCCCTTTATCCTGAGCAATTGCTCCATCTCAAAAGCAGCCTCTGCTATAACCTCCGGCCTTTCGTTCTTGAATAACTCGTATCTTATAAGGAAAAGGAACACCACATTCATAGATGCCGAAGTTCCCAGCCCGCTTCCAGTAGGCAGGTCAGATCCGTAGGATATGCCTATCCCTGAGCTCCGGGAAACAATCCCGGCGGCATCCAGACTCTTCGATTGAGATTTCCCCTCATGAATTTCAAGGGTTCCCTGAACATACCTGGATATAGCCGCATTGAGAACCGCCCCGCCTTCAGACTCAGCAAAAGGCTGTATATCTGTCCATCCACCTGCAAAATCAATCCTCACCGGAGCCCTCACGATAAGTTTCATATTTTCCTCACTCCTTTTCGAAAAAGAACTTCCTGTATCAATCTTAATTTTTAAAAATATTCTTTACTCAATAATCCCAAAAATTAGAACATTGGCACCCGGAAAAGGAAACCCATATTTTGCTTCTTCAATATCCCTGAAATTCACCTCAATCCATCTATTATCCCTTGATTTTTTTTTAAAACAATATATCCTTGTAAATTTTATCGTCTCCTGTTTTAAAAATCTGTCTAAAAAGGGATTGTATCCTAAAGGGAATGTCAGAACAGCCATGCCTTTATCAGAAAGCAGATTCCTTAAATTATCCATACTGTGCAATATTTTTGAACTATCCTTAATATCTTCATCGTATCCCACATGTTCAAAAGTGGATATACTAATAATCAGGTCATATTTTTCGCCTGGATGAAAACTGATTATATCTTCATTAATAACACCTTTTCCCGTTTCGTATTTATCTAAAATAGTATGGTTGACTGTACAATAATGTTGTAGTACATTACCTATTTCAAGTATTTTTCTCCCTTCATACTGTTCTACCATACGTCGTATAATCGGAACTTCAACAGCTCTCTCATTCTTCCATGTATTATTGTATAGACTGTAGAAATACCGGAATTTCTCTCCCCGAAATGAAAAAATCATTCCGGATCTCAACATTTTGAAAGAGACGTATTCCAAATAATTTATGAATAAATTTGTTATTATTTTGCATGCGGCATAGAAAATATATAAAGAACCTTTCTGTCTTCTTTTTTCCCTGAGTTGTGTAAAAAGAAGTCTATCCACTGAATAGTAAACATTCTGTCTTGTCAGTCTCATATGCCTTTCCCCTCTCTTCGGGAAACCAATCCATTTCATGCCCTCATCGCTTCCTGGCAAAAACGACGAATTGTTCCGAAACACGAAGCAGTGCCCCTATGAGCCCGATTGGTGCCATGAAATATTTGGTGACAAAACGCAGTTTGTCCTGTTCAAATAACAGATTCATTAGGCCAGCCTGATCTTGCAGAATGTCAGTCATCATATTTCTAATGTTCTTGGGGAAATTATACATATCTGCCTGATAACATACTTTTGTTTTTTCGAATCCAGTTTTTCTTAAAAGCCTTTCCAATGATAGTGGTGAAAAATGCCATAGATGCCTCGGGATATCCCATGCCCACCAGAATCTCCCAAAAAGTATTCTCTCCCAATTCCATATATTGGGAACAGTAATTATTATTTCACCATCTTTTTTCAGGATACGCCTTATCTCCTCCAGAGTTTCCAATAACGAAGATACGTGTTCCAATGTATGGTGCAGCGTGATAACATCAAAAAAATCCCCCGGAAAACCAGCGTCAAAAATTTCCCCACAAATGACTTTCAAACCACAATTGTTACCCGCATAAAATGCTGCTTCCCTATTGACGTCTATACCATAAACATCCCAATGCAACATTCTTAGAGACACCAGATACTCTCCGCAACCACAACCTATATCAAGCAACCTCCCGCCATCTTTGTTACGGGGATATATTTCTGTTGCAAGATACCGGTAGATTGGCAAAAAGACGCGCAACATGGAAGAGATAACTGATTGTTCTATTTCAAAAGAATAATTTTTCTCTTTGAGCAAAAGCTTTCTTAATTCTCTGCGTATTTTCTTTTTGGGCGTGTTACCCTCAGGTAATAAACAATTGCTCCGTCTGGGGACAAATGAATAGTAATTCGGAGGATAGAAACGCGATAGTTCTTCTGTCGAAAATATAGGATAGGTGAAGATGAACCGACATTTTTTGCATTGAAAAACAAAAAATCTTTCACCATGCATTCTATCGCGGTATACAACCTTGAGATCTGATTTGTTACAGATTAAACAGTTCATTTCTCTTTTCATAATATATTACCAAACTGAATATCAGCAAAAAAAACGAGAATAGAACCATTGCCAATGCACTTCCCAGATAACTCATCTTCTTTATGAGATAGAAGTTCAGTCCAAAAGAAACTATAATTCCACAGGAACAGACAATTGTAGTCAGGTGTTGAAAATTCTTAACGGCAAAAAGTACCCAAAAGAGCGAAGCCGCAAAAAACGAAGGGCACATCCAGACCATTATTTTCAGGACCTTGATAGAAAGTATATACTCACTCCCAAAAATTATTCTTATGAGAGGTTCAGCAATCAGAGTCGTTAAAAAAGCAAATAGTACTCCTGCGAAAAACACAAGTTTAACTGCTCTAACAAAAATGCCATATCCCCTGTCCGTTGTAATTCTTGAGGATTGACTCATTGCCGGATAAGCCGCGCCGCAAAATGCATTTGAAAATAGAAGAATCATGCCCACAAGTTTTTGAGCAGGACTGTAAAATCCAACCGCAACTTCACCTTTCAATGCATTTAGAAGCAGGATATCCATACGCAATAAAAAAATAAGGAGAATACTGCTGACTGCAAACGGGAAGGAAAGATAAACAATCCGTTTCAAAACTTCCTTTCTAAATTCCAATTTGATTTTTCCGAAACATAGACGGGTAAATAAAAAACTCAAAATCAAGAAAAATAATTCAATTGATAAAAGAAAAACGAACAGAGCAGTCATACCCGGCAAATATTTCAGAACAAACCATCCGCCAACTGTCCTGCAACAATAATATGCTATTGTGAAAAATCCCCTGTATTCCATTTTCTGGTATCCATCACCGATATACCATAGTGTGAGATTAATATTCGAAAGAAGTATATATGGAGAAAATAATAGCAGAATCTTTTTTGTTAAGGGTTCTGCGGGTAAAAATAGAATGACCAAAAAAGCAAAAAGCAATGTGATAACGGAAAAAACAATTTTAAGTATCACAGTATTGCCGGTAATAAACATTGCATTCTTTATGTCTCCTGATATTTCCCTTATCATAAGCATATCAAGTCCAAAAGCACCTACGGTCTGACCAACCGTCATGAAGGCATACACATAAGAAAAAAGACCAAAATTAACAATGCCCAAATACCGCGCCAAGACCCCAAAGAAAACAAGAGAAATCAAGGCGCTAATAATGTGAGCAGCGTACAAAATCAGAGTATTTCTCGGAATAATTCCATGAGAATGGAAATACTGCTTTATTTTCGCTGTATTCATAATATGCAATGTAAATTGTTCAATTTATTTTAAACTATTTGAACAAAGTTGTCAAGAGGCGGGGCGAAAAGAAGAGAATCAGGGTTATCATTCAAACTGGGCAGTGTCAATCCATTCCTTCTTTAATACTGACCAGAAATCCTGTGCCAGGCCGGAAAGAACATAATCGTAAGGAAGCCATCCATAACCTTTTTCACCCCAGATTTCCCCCCACGAATTGCGGATTAACAATGCACCGGTTGTCTCTCTCTTGGAATACGGATTTTTTATTTTCATCCTGTCGTCATATCCAACGGCCATAATAGCGTGTCCTCCAAGTGTTTTTTCTTTTTGCGACGGGAAAGGGATCTTGCCCGTTTTCTCCGCTTCCCTGATTGATGAGTAAACAGAAAAACCAAACATTGGCGGATGTCCTGACACAAGATATAATTTTATCTGTTCTAACAGGCCGTTTTTGGATATGCCCGAAGTATCATGTCTGAAGTATTTTATTGTCTGGTAGTTTTGCGCAAAGGCATAACAGAACGCGGGTGGCTCAATATCAAACTTTTCTTCATCGTCGGTGTATTGCCAGTAGTCCTCGGGAGGAGACCCAAAAAGAACCATCGCCCCCATTGTGGTTCTTAGAAAAGCACCCGTATCCCCTTTCATCTTCATAAGATTCCTTGCTGCCTTATAGAGAAAAAGTCGCGATGCCTTGGTAAATTTCCCGAAAGCCCTCATTTCATAATATTCAATCATTCCAACACCCGCATGCGCTGTGCAGGAACCGAGTGAACCCTGGTCATCAATGGGTGAGCACCATTCCCGAATGTCAACGAATCCGGGGAGTGCCTTTTTTGTTTTTCGTCCTATGTTCACAAACATTTCCTCTATTTCCTTTGTGTCTTTGGTATAGTCCCTTATGTCCGGGTAGTCAGGAATCCAGCCCATTCCGTGCCTGCCAATTGTGTTTATCATTGTATACCCCCGTTTCGAGAACCACTTCTTGCGTTCCCGTCTTTGACTCGCAGTTCAAAACTCCAAAATTATTTTCTATTCATTTTGAAGTGATCATTTCATCATTTGATATATTCTAAATGATTTGGACGAATCTTTCAAAAAGGCTCGGACCGGAGGGATTGCTTCGTAATAGACCCCGCAGAACGGGCCACGGCACTCGCAATGGTAATATGAAAAAGGGCATCCCTTCCCAGGAGGCCCTTATGAATAATTATATCCGATTAGAGTGCGATGAATTTTATCCTGCCGTGGCTCACTTTTTTCTGAGAGCGCAGGAGGATGAACCGCTACATTTGTCGGATGAATCCGACCGCTACAGAGATCCTGAATCAAGTTCAGGATGACAAAAGGTTGAGATTGCCGCGTCGCAAAAAACGCTCCTCGCAATGACAAGCACGGGGTTATTTTTTGAGGAGGGATTTGAGCACATCCATGTTCTTTGTGAAAAGTTCGGCTTGCTTGAGAAGACGCTCAACCCTGGATATGCGTTCGGAATAGTGGCGCACAAGCTTTTTGTCCATATTTCCGCCCGAGGTCTTCATGGACTTTTTTATCCCCGATATTGCTTCTTCCAACAATCTGCTTCTTTTCTCCAGCCCGGTTTTCAATTTATCAAAAATAATACCCTCCATATCTTCGTTTGCATTGTAAAAACTCCTGGAATAACCTTTTCGCCAGATTTTTTTTACGGCATTCCATTCTTCAAGTTTCTTCATGTTTATACTGACGTTACCCTTGCTTATACCGAGCAGTCTTCCTATCTGGGCAGGAGAAAGCGCCTCTGGTGTGATGTAAAGAAGCGCATATATCTGGCACACGGTTCTATTCAAACCTATGCTTTCACCAAGATTGCCTATCGCCTCTATGAATTTGTCCGCCGCGTTTGAAGTTTTCATTGTTCAGTTTGTTTTGAATTATTTTAACATGAGTGAAGGAAGCATGCAAGGGAAAGCATGAGATTGCCACGCACAAAACGCTCGCAATGACAAAAGCGGTTGGGTCCTGATAGAAGGAATCACTGGTCCCGATAGACAACATCGGGATGATAAAAAACATCAATTGCCACGCTTCGCTCGCAATGACAAGAATTGTAATGTTCAGGATGTTTTGAATTATTTTAACATGATTGAAGAAAGGATGCAAGAGGATAGGTGAAAAAGTATAGATCCTGAATCAGGTTCAGGATGACATTACGGTTCGTGAAGTTATGGAGAGAGGGTGGAGAGGATGTCTTTTGCCGGCTGGAAGAAGGGATTCAGTTCCAGCGTCCTGTTGAGCAACAGTTTTCCGTTCTCCCTGTCTCCCTGTTCAAGAAAAGTGCATGCAAGGAGAAAACTCGCACGGTAATCCGCGGGTGCAATCTTGAAATATGCAAGGGCTTTCTTATGAGCTTTCTGCATATCCCTGTGCTCCATGTCATACTGTATGTTTTTTATGCTCAACCCCACAAAACCCCGATATGATCCTTCGGGAATAAGCGGCCCGGGTTTCGCATTGAAAAAAAATGCAAAAAGGCCGGCAATGATCCACAAAGAGACGGGATGCAGGAGTCTTTTCTGTCTCACTTTTTCAATGCTCCACGCTATCAGATATGCAGCGCAAACGGCAAAACATCCCACGGCGGGGAGTCTGTATCTGTCCGTGACAAAAAAAAGTACTACCCACAGGACGTTGGAAAGCGTAAAGGTTATGAAGATGAAGTTTTTCCTCCAGTTTTTGAAAAGCAGGATAAGACCGCCAATGCCTGCGGGAACTATGAAACCGAATTTAACGAATGCCAGTTTTAATGCCGGAATAATCTTTTCCATAAGATGAACGTTGAGGTTTTGCGGCCATTCGTAACTGATAAAAAACAGTTGCAGTTTTATGAAGAATAACCTCCAGAACGCGACTGTCAGAGGGCTGAGAAGTTGCCCTTTTGGATAATGGAATAACCCGAGGGAATCCGAACTGTTGCCTATGCGCCAGTTTATCGGACCGTTGGTGCATATGGGGACAAACTTTCCGCTCACGCAATAGTTTCTGATTGTAACTGGAAGTATCGTCATTCCCGAAACAACAAGAAGCATGACAAGTATGATTACCGGCTGCAATCCCTGTTTTATCCTGTGCGGCAGAAACTGTCTTTCGGGATACAGATAGAGTCCGATCAAGAGAAACGGCAGGAATATTGCTATGGTCGGTTTTGCAAGAGCGGCAAGGCCGAGAACAACCCCGCATAAGAACCACCTTGAAAAATTTTGTTTTTGCAGCGCGTAGCAGACCATCGCCATGAACATGATATAGAGAAAATATATAAGGCCATCGCTTAAAACCGTTGCGGCGTAAACTACGGACGTCCTGTAGAAACACGCGATGAAGGCAGCCGCAATCCCTGTCCATTCATTGTAAATTTTGCTGCCGATGTAATAGAGAAGGAAACATATGCTGACATCCATAAGCAACTGCACCAGCGATACGGTTATGAGACTCCCTCTGGAAAAAAAATAAAGCGCCGCGAGAAAATAGGAATAGAGAGGCGCCATATAAAAAGCATCGCCCTGAACATGCCGTGGGTGTTGCAGTATATTCTGTGCCCAGAGGATAAAGGTTTTCTGGTCGTGCCCGTCAAGCAGAAATGGATTGAAGAAAACTGAATCTTTAAAATAATAAAGGTAAATGCATCTTATGATAAAACCGGCAAGAAGGATTACTGGAAGCAGAAACATCTTTATCTGGATTTTCATATCATTGCGTCTGCCCCGAATTCTTGATATCCTCCAGGCAGTCGGCTATTATGTCTCTGACGGAAAACCGTGGGGAAAAACCTGTAAGATTTCTGATTTTTGAAATATCCGGAACACGCCTGTTCATATCTTCAAATCCTGAAGAATAGACGGTTTCCGGGTTGACGAATACAATCTCGGAGGAACTGCCTGTAACCTCCTTGACCATATGGGCAAGGTCTCTGATTGCAATTTCTTCGGTACTGCCCATATTGAAAACTTCCCCGTACGCTTCGTCATGCTCAATGAGTTTCATTATGCCTTTAGTTATATCTTCAACATGCACAAAACATCTCGTCTGCTCTCCGCTCCCGAAAACGGTTATCGGCAGATTGTTCAATGCCTGTTTTATGAATCTCGGTATCACCATGCCGTATCTATCGCTCTGTCGCGGTCCAACCGTATTGAAGAAACGCGCCACTATTACGGGCAGTTTCTTCTCTTCCAGAAAAGCAAACGCAAGAAATTCGTCTATTGCCTTGGTGCAGGCGTAACTCCATCTTTTCCTTTTTGTGTTTCCTATTATTATATCCGCATCTTCCTTGAAGGGAATCTTTTCATTCTTGCCGTAGACCTCCGATGTGGATGCGAGAAATATTTTTTTATTCTGGCTGGCGCATACCTTGAGAACGTTATAACTGCCTTCAACATTTATTATCACTGAATCCACGGGATTTTCCATCACGCGTTTCACTCCTACAACAGCGGCAAGATGGAAAACGAAATCACTTCTTCTTATGAGTTCTTCCAGCAGCGCGGAATTCATGATTGTATCTATGAAAAGATGGAAATTGCTTTTCCCCATGAACTCGCTGACATTATTGACACTGCCTGTTGAGAGATCGTCTATGACAGAAACTTCATTCTTGTCGGAAATGATTTTTCCTACAAGATGCGATCCTATGAACCCGCAGCCGCCTGTTATGAGATATTTCATGTGATATTTAAGTTTCCCCTCTATTATTATAAAAAATATTTGACAAAAATGAAAATATGTTTTTAAATAATTAAAACCTGATAATGAAAGGGGGTGATAAAATGGCTAAGAAATGCGCAAAGAAAAAAGCAGCCAAGAAGGCGGCACCGAAAAAGAAAAAAGCAGCTAAGAAAGCGAAGAAGAGATGAGAAGAAAGAAAAGAAAGTTGCGATGGCGCTCTAAAAGAGCCAATCACCGCAAGAAATCAACAATGGGTTAAATAAAGAGCGAACTTACTGAGGTTTCCAGATGGATTCTCTTTATTGCTTCTGCGAGTAACCCCGCAACTGACAATTTGGTAAAACGGGCAGGTAATTTGCCTGTCGGAATTGTGTCGGTTATTATTATTTCCTTGAAAACCGGAGAGTTAAGTTTTTTTGCGGTTTCTTCCGAGAAAACGGCGTGAGTGCATGCACCGTATATTACGGAAGCTCCATAACCCCGAAGTTTCTCAGCCGCTTCCAGAAGAGTGCTTCCTGTGGAAATAAGGTCATCAACTATTATCACTTCCTGGTTTTTTACTTCCCCTATGACATGCACCGTCTCTATCTGGTCGGGGCCTAATCTCCTCTTATCAACAATAGCAAGATTGGCAGAAAGCTGTTTTGCAAAAGCCCTGGCAGTTTTCACTCCTCCGACGTCAGGGGCGACAACCACAGGATTTTTCATATTCTTTTCTTTCAGATAACTGACGATAACCGGAGCGGCAAAAAGATGATCCACGGGAATGTCAAAAAATCCCTGTATCTGAGGGGCATGCAGGTCCATCGTCAATATCCTGTTGGCACCCGCTGAAACAAGAAGGTTTGCCACAAGTTTTGCCGTGATAGGCACACGCGGTCTGTCTTTCCTGTCCTGCCTGGCATAGCCATAGTATGGCAGCACCACGGTAAGTCTCTCCGGAGAGGCCCTTCTGAAAGCATCAAGGGTAATAAGAAGCTCCATAATGTTTTCATTCACAGGAGGACAGGTGGGTTGTATCAGGAAAATATCCTTTCCTCTTATATTCTCCTCTATCTTGACACATATCTCGCCGTCCATAAATCTGTAGATGTTTATCTTCCCGAGTTTTTTGCCCAGGTGCTTAACAATTTTTGTAGAAAGTTCAATATTGGCGTTTCCTGAGAACACAAGACATTTGTTCATCATCATCTCCCTTATTATGAATTTCCATCTTGAACATGTAATGTTCTATTGATCCAGAACCTCTTTTCCCAGTAAATATTGTCTTGCCTTTTCAATATCCTGAACATTGTTTATGCCCATGCACTCCTGCGCCTTCATTGTAGTGTATACCCCGATTTTCCTCCCCTGCGAGGAAAGTATTTCAACAACATCGGTAAGATAGTATTCCTTCTTCACCCTATCAGGCAAAACCTTTTCCAGCGCAGAAAAAAGTATTTTCTTTTCAAATACATATATGCCTGCATTGACTTCCTTTATTCTCCTCTCCATTTCCGTTGCATTTGGTTCTTCCACGATTGAAACAACGCTGCCCGAACTATCTCTTTTTATTCTACCATAACCCACAGGGTTGTCTAAAACAAAGGTGAGTATCGTTCCGCAGTTTCTGTCTTCTGCGTGCTTCGCAACAAGATTCTTCAAGGTATTCAATGTTATGAAAGGCACATCGCCGCAGAGAATCAAAATATTTCCCTTGTACCCTTCCAATATGCCCCTTGTCTGCAGAACGGCGTCTCCCGTGCCCCGGAGGATTTCTTGCTCAACATACTCCACATCCCTGCCCCTGAGTTGTTCAAACACCTCTTCCTTTCCGAACCCGACAACCACGATTATCCGGTCGTGGGAAAGTTTTTCAATCGTGCTGATCAGATACAAAAGAATGGGTTTATCAAAAATTTTTTTTACCACCTTCTGGGATTCTCCTCCGAGACGTTTCCCCTGCCCTGCAGCCAGTATGATTACTGCCAGATTGGATTCCATCGGGCTCCTTTCAGATATTCTGCTGCCCTTTGATGTTTTCACATCGCAGGAACCACGAGTGAGATGAAGCGGGCAAAACTACTGCCCGGCGAGGATTTG
>CAYOFY010000035.1:13267-15620 GCA_964403465.1 uncultured bacterium | reverse complement strand
CATCCGGCTTCATGTCCGAGTTTATGAAGTTGCTGAAATACGGAATCCCGTATTTCGCCGTAACCTGCCACAGACGTTCCAGGTTCTTGTTGTCCCAGTCAAAATCCTTGGTTATGTTATAGGTGGGGATGGGAAAGGTGAACACCCTGCCCTTTGCGTCGCCCTCAAGCATTACCTCAAGGAACGCCCTGTTGAACATATCCATCTCTTCCTGAAACTCCTTGTATGTTTCCTGCCTCGGCTCCCCTCCGATGATAACCGGCTGGTCCCTGTATATGGACGGCACGGTTAAATCAATCGTGAGGTTTGTGAAAGGCGTCTGAAATCCGACCCTCGTTGGCACGTTGACATTGAAAAGGAATTCCTGGAGGGCCTGCTTCACCTCCCTGTACGCAAGTCCGTCGTACTTGATGAATGGCGCCAGCAGTGTATCAAAATTTGAAAAAGCCTGGGCACCCGCCGCTTCTCCCTGAAGCGTGTAGAAAAAATTTACAATCTGCCCGAGCGCCGTGTGGAAGTGTTTCGCGGGACTGCTTTCAACCTTGCCCACGGCCCCCTTGAACCCGACCGAAAGAAGGTCCTGGAGGTCCCACCCAACGCAGTAAACAGAAAGGCAGCCAAGGTCATGGATATGCAGATCCCCGTTGATGTATGCAAGCCGGACTTCAGGAGGATAAATGCTGTTGAGCCAGTATGTTTTTGTCACTTCCGAAGAGACATAATTGTTCAGCCCCTGGAGGGAAAAACTCATATTGCTGTTCTCATTCACCCGCCAGTCTTCCTTGGTGAGGTACTGGTTTACAAGGTCAAGATTGGCCTTTGTCGTTATCTCTCTCAACTTGGCATGCTGGTCCCTGTAAATGATATATGCTTTCGCAGTCTTCTTGTAGGGGGATGCTATCAGGATTTCCTCAACAATGTCCTGGACTTCTTCAACGGAAGGGATTTTGTCTCCTATTGCGTCAATGCAAAGGTCCAGCACCCGCAGGGTAAGTCTCTTTGCCATTTCCAGTTCAAACTCACCGGCTGCCTGGCCGGCTTTGTATATGGCGTTTGTTATCTTCTGGGCTTCAAACTTCACTATCTCGCCGTTCCTTTTCTTTATCCTGTCAAACATCAAGCACCCCCTTGTCCTGAATTCTACCCTGCATTTCTCTCATAATGAGGGACTTTGATTTATCGTTTCAAACAAGAATTAATCCCTCTGTAACGATTACAAAGATATATCAATTACATTCTACTTCGTTCTTTTTCCCGTGTCAAGTCTTTTTTCAAAAATCCCGATTTCAGAAATCAAAAACATCAGAGATGCCGGGTTCCTGCAGCCGGCTGAAATCCGGGCAATCAATGAACAGGTCCCTTTCCCACGTGTATTATATAACAAATGAAAAAAATCAAGAAATATTTCTTTTTCGGGAATAATGCAGTAAAATTAGTAATGACAGGAGCAAGAAACATTAATACCAGACTGAAAAAAATAACGGGAATACTTGAGGGTAAGAAAGGCGAAGACATAAAGGTGCTTTTCGTCGGAAATCAGACGTGGATTACCGATTACTTCGTTATCGTGTCCGGAAATTCCTCCCTCCATGCAAGAGCCCTTGCGGAATCCCTTCTTGACGAATTTGAGGATGTCCCGGTCTCGGTGGACGGGCTGAAAAACGCCAGATGGATTCTCCTGGACTATGCGGAGATAATGGTTCACATTTTCATACCCGAGGTGAGAACGTATTACAAACTGGAAAAACTCTGGGCTGATATTTCGGGTAACTGAAGGGTTGGCCGCACTATGATTTTTTCTCTTCCTTCTGCTGGTTTATCAGCTTGTTCAACGCTTCCGCGAGAGACTTGAAGAAATCTTTTTTTCTCAGCATGACAAGATTAACTTCCTTGCCATCGGCCATTTCGTTGAGCGTTTTTTCAATCCTGTACACCGGGCCGGCTATCCTGTGAAGGTAATATACCGCAAGAACGAAAGCAAAAACCATCACCATCACAAGCATGGCACCCACCCGTTTTGCTATGAGCACATTTATATTGCGGACTATCTCGTAAGCATGGAGCAACCCTCCCTGGGATTCCAGCTGGCTGAGTATCGTGTCAAGCGTTATGTAATAGGTCGCTATGCCAACCACTATTATCCCTATAAGCAGGAGGTATATAGTGATACCGGAATAGATGAACTGCAGCGGTTTGTTTATCAGGTACCTTCTTCTCCTGAATTTCTTTTTCATGGTTCACCTCACTGGAAATTTGGATACTTGTCCGAACGCCATGTAATATCCGCGGCAAAACTCTTTCCGCCTTCCTCCTTGTCTTTTCCGTAACTGCCCAGTATGAAGTACTTGTCCGT
>CAYOFY010000035.1:0-13167 GCA_964403465.1 uncultured bacterium | reverse complement strand
TTCCGCCTTCCTCCTTGTCTTTTCCGTAACTGCCCAGTATGAAGTACTTGTCCGTCGGCATGAAACCGGAAACCTCCACAAAGAGAAAATCCCCGGGGCTTCCTGTAAGCCGTATTTCAAAGACGTTATAGGTCAAAAGGTCCACTTCTTTCTCAATAATCTGGGGCTTGGGGTTGTTTTTCAACTGGCTCGGTGGAATAACTTCTATTCCGTTCAACCAGATGCGGTTGGCGGTCGCTCCATAGTTGGTTATTGTCAATATACCTTTGCCCGGCGAACCCTCAAAAGTAATATCTTGAATTGAAGGTGGTGACGTCCTGGGTTTAGACCTGGTAGCAGGTAATACCGTACTAGGCGGAATCTGATAAAAATAGGCATTGCCCCAGGGGTCAAGCGGAACCTTCGCCGTATAGAAACCTTTCCATCCCTTCCCCATCATTGTGGGAGCCGGGGTCAGGGTAAGATGCTGGAGGAATACGGGGTACAAACCAGTATCATCCCTTACGGACTCCAGCAAGAGAGCCAGCTGGGCAATCTGGGCTTTTGCGCTTACAACCTTTGCCTTCTGCATTACTGAAGATATGACGCGGAGTGATATCAAAGCCAGTATGCCGATTATGATTATGCTTACTATCAACTCCATTAGCACCATCCCCTTTTTCATGTTCATGGTTTACAGTATATTTTACCGCCAGAGAAAGAATTTTGTCAACCCGGTCTCCGCGGTTGTATAATTAAATGTATAAACAGGAGGGATTTTTCCATGGAGAGACAGATGAACGTAAACAGAACAATATTCAGGGAGTACGACATAAGGGCAATCTACGAGGAAGACCTCAGGGATGACCTGCCTTCTTATCTGGGCCGCGGATTTGGAAGTATCGTGAGAAGAGCCGGCGGGACAGATGTATGCGTTGGCGGTGACAACAGGGTTACAACCCCGGAGATCAAGGATAAGATTATCAGGGGACTTTCGGAGAGCGGATGCAACGTTGCAGATGTCGGGATAGTGCCGACTCCGGTCCTGTATTTCGCCATTCACAACTGCGGCTTTGATGCGGGAGCCATGGTTACCGCAAGCCACAACCCTCCGGAATTCAACGGATTGAAACTGGTGATGGGCAACAGGAGTCTTTACGGGCACGAGATACAGGAACTGGCTGGTTTGATTGAGAAGAACGATTTTGAAAAAGGCAGGGGGATGATTTCAAGCAGGGAAGTTACCGGGGACTACGTCGCATTCATGCAAAAAAATTTCCGCTTCAGGAAAAAACCGCGGGTCGGGATTGATACCGGCAACGGAACACTGGGCCCGCTGATAGTTTCCCTTTTCAGGAACATGGGGATTGAGGTCTTCCCTCTTTATGCGGAGAGCGACCCGTCATTCCCCAACCACCTTCCCGACCCACTTGTGCCGGAAAACCTCCGGGACCTGATAGGAACGGTGACCGGCAACAAACTTGATATCGGACTCGGGTATGACGGGGACGGGGACCGGCTGGGGGTTGTTGACGAAACCGGAAACATCCTGTGGGGCGACCGGCTTCTGATTATATATGCGCGGGAAATACTGAAAAAATCGCCCGGTGCCAGCATAATCTTTGACGTTAAATGCACCAGGGCCCTTGAAGAAGAAATCACGAAAGCAGGCGGCATCCCCGTAATGTGGAAAACCGGCCATTCCCTGATAGAGAACAAACTTCATCAGGAGAACGCTCCGCTGGCCGGAGAACTCTCGGGGCATCTTTACTTTGCCGACGAATATTACGGGTTTGACGATGCCGTTTACGCATCCCTGAGATTGCTGAGGATAATGGAAGAGACCGGACGTAAACCTTCGGCATTGCTTTCCGGAGTTAAGAAGTACTCCTCAACTCCGGAAATAAGAATTGCGGTTCCGGACGAAAAAAAGTTTGAAACGGTTGAAAAGATCAGAACCTTTTTTTCTTCCCGGAACCTGAAAATCTCGGGCATTGACGGGGCAAAGGTCTTCTTCCCGGACGGATGGGCGCTGGTCAGGGCATCAAACACTCAGCCGGCGCTGGTCGTGCGGATTGAAGCGGAAGACGACGCATCGCTTGACAGGATAAGGAAGGAGTTTCTGGCAACGGTTGAAAAATTTCTATGATGAGTCGCTCCAAGAACTTCGGTTCGGGGCAAAGGGGGTGATGACTGTGCTATGTCCACTCAGACTCAAGTCGCAGAAAAGGCCTCTCGGGGAAGCGACCTTCGGTGTTCCGGAATTCATAGAGGATTTTGACGTATGCATCGCGGACCACTGTTCCTGGTGGGACACCAAGAAAGAATGCTGCGTGATGGTTCACCTTGGAGCAATCCAGGAATCTTTAACAGCTTTGACTGAAAGCAAGAAGGAATAGACTGAATACGAGGAGGCAAAAAATGAGAAGATTGATAGTACTTTTATGTATGATTTTCGTTTTTTCGTCCTGCACAAGGGCGGAGATGGCGAAAGCGCCTGATTTTTCCCTCAAGGATATCGGGGATAAGACATTAAGTCTTTCCGATTACAGGGGAAAGGTGGTAATACTTAACTTCTGGGCAACGTGGTGTCCGCCGTGCAAGGCCGAGATTCCGGACTTCGTACGGTTTTACAAGGTGTACAGGGAAAAGGGAGTGGAGATAATAGGAATTGCCGTCAGCAGCAACAGGGACGATGTTCTGAAAATGGTGAAACAATACGGAATCAACTACCCCGTCTGCATGAGTGACGGCAGCATAGAAAAACTTTACGGAGAAATAAGATTTGTTCCCACCACGTTCATCATAGACAAAAAGGGAGCAAATCATCCCACAAGACCCGGCGCACTCTCGGAAGCAGAACTCATAAAGATGGTGGAACCCTTCCTATGAAAAGAGAAGAACTGATAAGAATACTGATGGAAAAGGAAGGTTTGCAGAGGGAACAGGTTGACATTGTCGTATCTGAAAAGGAGAAGACAGGCGCACCTTTCGGCTACCTCCTCATAAAATTCGGGCTGATTAATGCAGAAAGATGGTATAACTTCGTTCTCAAGGAATTGAAAATCGTCCCCATCAACATATCCGGCATTGAGATTGAGAGAAATGTCCTGAGTTCCCTGCCTGAATTTACATGCAGGAAATACAGGGTCATCCCCGTGTACAGGGGAGGCAACAAGATCATATGCGGCATGGTTGACCCGACCGACGAGGAAGTGATAAACGAAATCGGGAAAATCGCCTCGATGGAGATAGATCCGCGGCTGGCAAAGGATGCCGACATAAAGGCGGGTCTTGACAGGTACCTTGCGCAGGGGAGCATGAAGGTAATCTCACCCGTTGAGAAGATGGAAGCGGCGGGCAGAATCTTCAGGCCGTCCGGATTGAAGGAGGTGACCGACTCCTCTGCCGTTGCGGCGGTGGAGGAAATCGTGGCAAAAGCCGTTGAACTGAAGGCGACCGACGCGCACATAGAGATAGAGGAGGAGGGGCTTAAACTCAGATACAGAATCAACGGAATCCTTTACGAATTCCCCCCTCCCCCGCTGGAACTTTATTCTGCAATCGTTTCGCACATCAAGGTTCTTTCAATGCTTGACATAGCGGAAAAAAGAATTCCGCAGGACGGTTACTTCAAACTGAAACTCGCAGGAAGAGACGTTGACCTGCGCGTTTCAACCTTCCCCACCATCTTCGGCGAGATGGTGGCAATGCGGGTGCTGGATAAAAGAAACATCGTCTCCGGGCTTGAACAGCTTGGCTTTCTGCCGCAGACCCTTCACAGGTGGAGGATGCTGCTTGAGGAGCCCTACGGCCTCCTGCTTGTCACGGGGCCTACCGGCAGCGGAAAGACAACCACGCTCTATTCTTCGCTCAATGAACTTGACAACGTCCACAAGAAGATGATCACGGTTGAAGATCCCGTTGAATACCACCTCAAGAACGTTGACCAGACGCAGATAAACCCGAAAACCGGACTGACCTTTTCCGTCGCATTGAGGTCAATCCTGAGGCAGGACCCGGACGTCGTCATGGTGGGGGAAATCCGCGACCTGGAAACCGCGGAAATCGGCTTCCGCGCCGCACAGACCGGACAACTTGTATTCTCCACGCTGCACACCAATACCGCGCCGGCCGCAGTGATACGTCTTATAGACATGGGCGTTGAGCCCTACCTTATCGCATCCTCGCTGATAGGCGTACTGAATCAGCGGCTCGTGAGAAGTATCTGTCTCAACTGCAGGGAGCGGTACACTCCCCTGAAAGAGGAGATAGGGCAACTTGACGTCTCCCTCTCGGAAGGGGAACATGCCTTCTTCAGGGGAAAGGGGTGCCATCTGTGCAACGGTACGGGCTTCGGCGGAAGGATAGGAATATTTGAACTTATGATATTGAACGAGGACCTGCGAAGGGGAATAATGACCAACCCGGAGGTCAGCAGCATAAAGGAGCTCGCAAGAAAAGCAGGGATGAAGATGTTGCGCGAGGACGGAATAACAAAAGTGCTGGACGGAAGAACAACGATATCCGAGGTGATATACTCAACAAAGAAAGAGGAAGATTGATTTGTTTTTCAAACCAAGGAGTTACTCATGTATTTCATGAACCCCTTCGCGGAAAAAGGTAACTGGTATAAGGGCAACCTCCATACACATACGATAAATTCCGACGGGGAAAAAAGCCCGGAAGAAACTCTGGGGATATATCGCAGGGAGGGTTACGACTTCTTGTGCATCACCGACCATAACAGGATAACAGAGGCAGAAGAGCCTGACAGCATGCTCTTTTTGAGGGGTTCCGAAAAAAACGGCATCATGCATATCGTAGGGTTGGCCCTGAAGGAGGAGTTTGACGCGGAGGGCCTCCCCGACCAGCAGATAATTGACAGGATGAACGAGCAGAACGCGGTGGTAATACTTGCCCATCCGTACTGGAGCGGCATAACATCCCGCACCCTCCTGCAGCTGAACGGGTATTCGGGAATAGAGATTTTCAATACCGTGTGCCACAGACTGCTGGGGAAAGGGTATTCAACGGTGCACTTTGACGAGGCTCTGCAGGCAGGAAAAAAGATCCTGGGATTTGCCAGTGATGACAGCCACTGCGTGGGAGATATCGGAAAGGGATTCATAATGGCAAAGGCGGCCTCCTGCGCGAAGAAAGATATCCTTTCATCCATAAGAAAAGGATGTTTTTATTCGTCAACAGGCGTAACGGTCAAGAATCTTGATGTGGCTGATTCCATGATAAGGATAGATTTTTCTCCAGCGGAATACGTGGATTTCATCGCATTTGATTCGGCAGGGAGAAGAGTTGCCGCAGAGAAGGGAGAATTTGAACATGCCGAGTATTCCATCACGGGCAATGAGAGATATATCAGGATAGAGATAACCGATGGAAAAGGAAGAAAGGCATGGACTAACCCTCTTTTTCCATGAACGCTTTTTTCCAGATCCTGGCAAAAGACCCTCCCAGAAGTCTTATCGCGATTTCGTATGGAAGCGCCAGGATGTTCCTGTCCGGCAGTTTCGGCGAGACCGGACCCTGATAGCCACCCTCTGACAGTGCGGTCAAAAATCCCGCGAGGTCAATAACACCGGTCTCTCCCGGCAGGTATATTCCCCTGCCCGTACCGCTGTCAGCGTCGCATATCCGCGCGTAGACCCCGAAACTGCCAGCTGTTTTTTTCAATCCCTCCGTACCGCCTCCCGACAGATGCCAGTAATACGCATCAAGAATTATTCCCGCATTCCCGGATTTTACCGAACTGCACAGTTCCAGCACCTTATCCAGGGAAAAATGGCAGCGGTTTACGGGCAAAGACGAGGTGAAATCCACGCCAATCCTGCATCCAGAGTCATTGAGAATCCCGGCAACGGTATCCAGCCGTTCACGGTAAAAACCGGTGTTCTCCCTGCATTCCTTTTCAAAAACATCGGCCTGCAGAATGGCTATGACCGTGAAGGCCCCAATCTCCGAGGCTATCCGACCGTATCTCTTGATTTCCTCCAGGCCTGCCTTGTAGATTTTTTCTTCCGAGTCGAGGGCAAAAGGCAATAACCATGCCCCGGCTTTCATATTGAAGGAATCTATCATCCCCTTTACATAAGCCGCGGAATATTTCCCGGAGAGGGCCGCGGCTTCCTGCATATCCACGTCAACGCTTTCAAAATCACCGAGGACGGCAAGCCGCAGTCTCTCCCGCAATCCCACTTCTGTATTAAATACTTCAAAAGGGAGGTTTCTGAACATTTTGCTCCTCTATTGATTTATTATAATATATAGCGCGGAAAATGAAAAATACCTTTCATATACAGTGGCATATAACAGACCTCTGCAACCTGAGATGCAGGCATTGCTACCAGGACGTTTTCAATTCAAGAAACGACCTCCCCTTCTCCGACATGGAAAAAATCTTTCTTAACATTGAAGATTTTGTGGGAATACACGGCAAGAGACTTGTTCTTGACATAACCGGGGGGGAACCTTTTCTGCATAAAAGATGGAAGGACATACTCTCGCTGGTATCCGCTCCGGAAGTCACGCAGGAAATCGGGATAATAACGAACGGTTTTCCCCTTGACGAAGAAATCGTGTCCTTCCTTGAAACGGCTGACAAATTCAAATCGCTTAAGATTTCCGCTGAAGGGGCCACAGCAGAAAGTTACGAGTTCTTCAGAGGACGGGGTACATATGAAAAATTCATGGAGTGCTGCCGTCTGGTAAGAGGGCGCTTGCAGGGGAAGGATAGAACGCTGATGTTCACCGTCGCAAGGGAGAACACCGGCCAGGTAACCCCCATGCTGGAACTGATGGAAACATATGACTTCAATAAACTCATCATTGAAAGGTTTATTCCCTGGGGCAGGGGCAGGAGAATGTCAGGCGGAAGCGTCATTTCTCGCGAGGAATGGGAAAGGATTCTGGTCCTGCTGTGTGAAAAATGCGGGATTGAAACGGACATGGACGGACTCCTGCCATACAGGGGGTTCATGGTTAAGAGGGACGGCAGGAGAGGAAGATTCCGCCTTTTCGGCGCACCGTGCATAGTCGGTGTTGACGGAATTGCGGTGATGCCGGACGGAACCGTCTTTCCCTGCAGGAGGTTCCCGTTAGGAATCGGGAACCTGAAAGAGACATCCCTGGCACAGATATGGGAGCAATCAGAGGTATTGAAAACCGTGAGAGATAAGTCTCTCTTGAAAGGTAAATGCGAAGGGTGTAAAATTAAAAATTGCAGGGGATGCAGAGCACTTGCATACAGCATGACAGGGGACTTTATGGAAGAAGATGCCCTGTGCTTAAATAAACCCGCAAATGGCAAATAGCTTATGGCAAATAAGAAAAGCCAAAAACGAAAGAAAACAGTTTAATAAATACCAAATGCCATTTGCTACTTGCCATATGCCAATAGGGGGGTAAAGGAGAGAGATGGAACTGGTGCCAAGAAAAGTATTTTTGACAAAGGGCGTGGGCAAGGACAAGGAAAAACTAACGAGCTTTGAGCGCGCCCTCAGGGACGCGGACATCGCTCAATTCAACATTGTATCAATCTCAAGCATATTCCCGCCGCACTGCAAATTGATATCAAAAAAGGCAGGTCTTGAACAACTCACGCCGGGGCAGATTGTCTATACCGTCATAAGCAGGAACTCCACAAATGAACCGCACCGCCTCATCACCTCCTCCGTGGGAATCGCCATTCCCAAGAACAGCGAGCAGTACGGGTACCTCTCGGAACATGAGGGCTTCGGTGAAACCGATGACAGGGCAGGGGACTACGCCGAAGACCTTGCTGCAACGATGCTGGCAACGATTATCGGAGTTGAGTTTGACCCGGATTCATCCTACGACAAGAAGAAGGAAATCTGGAAGATGTCAACCAGAATAGTTAAAACAACCAATATCACGCAGTCGGCCATTGGCGATAAGAACGGCCTGTGGACATCCGTAATTGCGGCCGCGGTATTTATCATCTAACCCCGGCTCCGCCTCATCCGCCAAAATGAAAAGGACAACCAGTAATTTTCTCGGACTTCCGGATATGCCTCTTGACAGGGCACGTTTCGTAATCCTGCCCATACCGTTTGAGGAGACGACATCCTGTCAGAAAGGGACTGAAAGAGGACCCGCCGGAATTATCTTTGCCTCCAGATACCTTGAATTCTACGACGAAGAGATGGATACCGAGCCCTGCGCTGCCGGAATCAAGACCCTGCCTGCGGTCAAGCCTGATTCCTCCGGGCATGGAAGAATGATTTCAAAAATCAGCAGGACAGCAGGGGCATACTTCGGAATGAACAAGGTGGTCGTAGGACTGGGCGGGGAACATACGGTTTCAGCGGGACTTGTTCACGCATGTATCAAAAGATATCCCGATATTAACGTCCTGTCTTTTGACGCGCATGGAGATTTGAGAGATGCGTACCAGGGGACGAGGTTCAGCCACGCATGCGTGGCAAGGAGGATTTCGGAACTTGGCTGCAATTTATTCTCCGTTGGCATACGAAGCATCAGCACGGAGGAAAAAGATTTTCTGAAAAGCACTGAAAGAGTGAAAATTTTCTGGGGCTATCAGATGGCAGGAAAAAGATGGGGCGATATTCTGAACAGAACACTTCCCCCGGGCATGTACTACATCACCTTTGACGTTGATTTCCTTGACCCGTCGGTTATTCCGGATACAGGGACTCCGGAACCGGGCGGTTTCCAGTGGTATGAAACCGTTGATTTCCTGAAAACATTTATCACAAGAAAAGATATCGGCATAGCAGGTTTTGACGTGGTTGAACTTTCACCGCCGGAAAAGTTCACGCATTCCTCGTTTCTCGCGGCAAAACTGATCTACAAAATTATCGGTTTCATCTCATCAAAAAACTGATACCAAAGAGGTTGTCATTGCGAGGAGCGCGCTGTGCGACGTGGCAATCCGATGTTTTTTGTCGTTGCGAGCGCCTTGTGCGTGGCAATCTCAACCTTATGAGAGATTGCCGCACAAAAAACGTTCGCAATGACAAACTGGAAAGAGGTCTTGATATCGTGACATTAGTTATGCATATATCATTAGTATTAGTTAACCTATTCACACTCTCTTTCCAGCCATGAGGCAAGCCATCCTGCAATGAAAGCACCCTGTTTTTCGCGTACGTCCTCGTTGAAATGCACGTGGTCGCAGTAGAGATCCGAACCCAGGTTGACAGTGAAGGTATAAAGGTCTATGACCGGCACCCTGTTTTTCCGCATAATTCCGTCAGCCACCGAATTATATTCCCTGCAGTCCGCGGAAAAACGGTAAAAGGATGGATTCTTCTGATTATGCACCTTCTCATCACACGGCGTGCTCCGAATCCATACGGGTTCTGTTCCCAGCTTCCTTATTACCCCGAGTATCCTTTCAAGATTTTCACCGTATTTTTCAATGGGAACCTGCCTTTTCGCCGTTACCGGGTCGGTCTTGATATCATGCAGGCCGCAGTTGAAAAGAAGTACGTCCGCGTCAACCCCGCCGGATTTCAATCTATATTCCAGATACGCAAGGACATTTGAGGAGTCTCCTCCGTTGGCCCCGAGGGCAACGTCAAGGTTCTGCGCTGCCCTGTCCGCACCTTCCTTGCGGGAATAGGACATAACGCCTTTCAGGTATCTTTCCAGATACGGCCCGTAATGGATTGAAATGCTGTCGCCCACCACATAAACTTTTTTCATTATTCCCTTTTCCCCCTCTGATTATGAAACCCTGCTCCCGGGGGGGACATCCCTGTCCGTGGTGAGCACGGAAAATTTGTCCTCGTTCAACGTGGCAAGAACCATTCCGTTGCTCTCAACTCCCCTTATGACCCTGGGCTGCAGGTTGGCAAGAACGATGACATTCTTGCCCACAAGCTCCTCCCTGCTGTACCAGAGTTTTATGCCGGCAACTATCTTCCTTGTTTCCTCTCCGATATCTACGGTCAGGATATACAGTCTGTCAGCACCTTCAACGTCCTCAACCTCCAGCACCTTGCCTATCTTTATCTCCATCTCCTTGAACTGCTCAAAACTCACCATTTCCGCCTCCTTGGTATGCTTCAGCAAAGACATTCATTAGTATCTCTACATTATTCTGCCATAGAGTTTAGGGTATAAAAGTCCAATTGTCTCTCGAAGATGCCGGGGTTATCAGAATCCAGGCCACGTGTCCGTCTATAAAAAGCACATTGGCCCATGCAGCAGTCTTATCATGCCAGAATATGTTCTGCGGCGTAACTGGAGAATGTCCTATTACTCCGTCCAGAATAAGTATTGTTTCTGCACTGTTTCTGACCCTGGCCAGTTTAATACCTGCCAGGCCGCCCTCCCCCATATAACCAACAGCATTGTAGGCATAACTGTTACCCATGGTATCGTAGGTGCGGGGTTCATCCCACGGTAATCCCGGCCTGCCGGAATCTGAAGGACAAAAGAAAACCTTATAATTATTGCCCACATACCTGTTGAGAGGACGAATGACATCAGGGTCGTCAAAAGGAAAAGGACCATGCCCGGCTCCGATTGTACCCAGCTTTCCTCCCCATATCCACCAGCAACGCACATCATAAAATCTTTCATCGTTGTCCTGAAGATACATATCCCATGCCAGTCCCAGCTGTCGCAAGTTACTGATACAGACTACTCTTCTTGCCTTTTCACGTGCCCTTGAAAGAGCGGGAAGTAAAATGCCTGCCAGTATTGCCAGTATTGCCATCACTACAAGAAGTTCTATCAGGGTGAAACCTGGTTTTCTCATTCAACCACTCATCCCTATTTTCCTGCCGGAATTTTGATAAGAAATCTTGTGCCTTTGTTCACTGTTGACTTCACCTCTATCGTGCCCCCGTGCTCCCTGACTATCTTCTGCACTATTGCCAGGCCGAAACCCGTGCCCTTGGCTCCCTTCGTGGAATAAAAGACGTCAAATATCCTGTTGATGCTTCCTTCGGGTATGCCGCGGCCGTTGTCCTCAATCCACATCATAACATAACTCCTGTCGGCCGAAAATCTTGTGCCCGCTTTTATCACGCCCGCCTTTCCCTTCACCGCATCAATGGCATTGTTGACAAGATTCCCGACCATTCTCTCAATCCTGGAAGGGTCAATTAGAACTTCCTTTATCCTGCCGTCAAACTCCTCCGCCAGTCTGATTTTTTTCTCCCTCAGTTCTTCGCTCTTGCCTGCCAGAACATCCTTCACAAGTCTGTTTATGCTGGCCTTCCGGACGGATATCTCTCTTTCCCTTGAATAGTCAATCATGGAAAGGACAAGGTCCTTCATCCTCTCGTACCCCTTCTTCACTGCCCTGCTTCCCTCGGTCAGCATCTTGAAATCTTCCATGCACGAAGATGAAAGACTGCATTTCCGGCAAAGACATTTCTCTTTCAACCCCGGGCGGTTATTCTTCCCCATGGCAATATCCATGATGGCGATGCCGCTTTCAAGGCTGGTGAGAATATTCTTTATATCGTGGGATAGCCCCGCTATGGTTTCCCCTATGGTAACAAGCCGCTCGTTTTTGATTATGCTGTTCACAAGTTTTATGTTGCTGATGGAGAAACTCACGACGGTCGCACCCGCTATGACAAGCGTTATCTCCCTGGAACTCAGATTATTCTTTCCCTTCTTGCCCACCACAATCGTGCCGAACCTGTCGCGGGTTGTTCTCAGGGGTGCTGTCAGAACCGAGAAATTCTTCCCGCCGATTTTCTTGCTGTTGAATATCGTGCTTTCACCCTTCCTGAAACACTCCATCGCAATCTCCCTGACAGCCGCGGGATTGAACTCTTTTTCCGATGGGTAGTGGTATGCAAGGTGGAAAGAATGCTTATCCTCGCCGGAAAGGAAAACTTCAATGAATCCCGGTTTCAAAAACTCCTTCACCCTTTCGGCAAGTATACTCACGAGAGTTACCTCGTTCTCAACCTGCGCCATTTTTTCTGAAAGATGGTGCATGAACAGCATCTCGCTGAAGAAGGCAAATATCCCCTGCTCAACGTCCTTCATTTCATCCAGGAGCGTACTGACAAAGCCGTCAATCTCAACACCTTCCTTCTTCGCCGGAACCTTCTCCTCAACCTTTCTCATGAACGAGTTAAATATGTCAACGAGGCCGGAGACCGGCTTCACCACCGGTTTCACAATGGTCCCGACCGTCTTTCTTATCTTCCTCACAGACTTCTGCATAAATCCTCCGTATCAATATGGCCGTTGTCAGCACATGCGAGAGTCATTCCGAACCTGTCAATCTCCCTGTACCTGCCGCCCGCCTCTTCTATTATGATTCTGCCCGCCTCAGTATCCCATCGCTTGAGCCCGACCTCCATAAAAAGGTCTATTCTGCCCGCCCCCACATAACAGAGGTCAAGAGCCGCGGACCCCATGGTCCTGATTTTATGCACTTTCAGGGCAACGGATTCAAGAACTGCAAGCCCTGACCTGATTTCTTCCGTTCCCTTCATCAGCCCGAAAGATATTATCGCCTCCTCCAGATTTTTTGTTGAACTTGCCCTGATTTTCCGCCCGTTTAAGAAAGAGCCCTTCCCCCTTCTGCCGGTAAACATCTCCTCCCTGAAAAAGTCATAAACGACCCCGAAGGAATCTTTCTCGCCTGCACACGCTATGGAGACACAGCAATGAGGGATGCCCCTTGAATAATTGACCGTTCCGTCAAGCGGGTCAATCACCCATACGTAACCCGAACGGCTTTCCTTTGTCCCGCGTTCCTCGGATATATAGCCATCTCCGGAAAACCCCCTTTCAATCCCGCCTATGATTATCTCCTCGCTCGCAACATCCTGTTTTAATTTAACATCGTAGGAAGTCTTTACGGATACCTCTATTCTGTCACGGCTTTCCCTTAAAAAACGCCCTGCTTTCTCTGCCAGTTTAACGGCCTCTTCAAACCTCTTGTCCATAAGTTCCTCTCCCTCAAAAAAAATACAGAGGTTCCCCTTCCTCCGCAAACAAATCAAAACCGCTAACAATTTGTCATTGCATGGTTGTAGACTCCGGCTTGAAACATGCCGGAGTGGCAAAAAACGCCAGTCCCGATGGAAAGAATCGGGATGATAGAAAACATCAATTGCCACGCTGAGAAACGCTCGCAATGACAAAATGAGTGCAGTGGGCGGTACAGGAATCGAACCTGTGACCCCTTGCGTGTGAAGCAAGTGCTCT
>CAYOFY010000034.1:0-15635 GCA_964403465.1 uncultured bacterium | reverse complement strand
GCCCTATTCTTCTGCTTCCGAAATTATTCAGGAAAACGGCCGTCATAAACGTTGACGGGCTGGAGTGGAAACGGGCAAAGTGGGGCAGGGCGGCCAGATTATACTACAAATTTGCGGAGTCTTTTTCCTCGCTGATAGCCGATGCGGTTGTGTCGGATGCCGAAGCAATCAGGGATTATTACCTGAAAAAATACGGCAGAGACAGTGTTTACATACCTTACGGCGCCTATACGCTCGAGAGTAAAAACCCCGGTATAATAAAGGGATACAATCTTGAAAAAAACGGTTATTTTTTTATGGGCAGCAGGCTTGAACCGGAAAACCATCAGGATATGGCCGTGGAAGCATTTTGCAATGTGAAGACAGATAAACTGCTCGTGATAGCAGGCAATGCAAACTGGAAAAGCACCTATGTGAGCAGATTGAAGAAGACAGATGACGGACGGATAAGGTTTCTTGGCCCGGTATATGAACCCGGACATATTGAGGAACTTCATTGTAATGCCTTTGCCTATATACACGGCAACGAGGTTGGCGGGACAAATCCTGCACTGCTGAAGGCAATGGGAAGCGGAAATTGCATCATTGCGCTGGACGTTCCCTTTAACAGAGAAGTCCTCGGAGATACGGGATTCTACTTTAAAGATACCTCAGACCTGAAAATAAGAATTGATTTCTTGCTGCAAAATCCTCTGGAGGTCAGAACGCTGGGAGAAAAAGCAAGAGAAAGGGTTAAAAGACTGTATACATGGGAAAAGGTTGTTGCAGACTACGAAAAAATCTTCATGGAACTGAAAAATGGAAAGAAAAAAACTTCTGATACTTTTTGATGGAGTAATTATATATGTCTCATTCCTGATGGGATATTACTTCAGATTCTATACGGGATTCTTCCCCGAAAAGGGAGTACCCTCTATTTATTTCTACTTCAACATTACGTTATTTGCCGTTATGGCATACCTCCTCATTCTGACATCTCTCGGCATTTACAGAAAAAGATTGTTCTCTAACCTCGTCAAGGAGCTTGCCGCCCTGATACAGGGGACTTTCTGGACAGCGGTCATCCTCACCGCGGGGACGTTTTTCTACAGGGGTTTTTCATATTCAAGGCTGGCGGTCGGCTTTGCGGTAATTTTTTCGTTTATGCTACTCTGGCTTTGCCACTCTGTTTTTGCAAAAACAGAACGGATGGAAAAAAAGAATGTTTTGATAATCGGCTCCGGTACACGCATTGACTCTTTTGTGAAACGTCTGAAGATGCATTCCGCCGGGAAAATATGCCCCGATATTTTTCCACAGTTTGACGAGCAACTGTTGAAAAATAAAATGGAAACGAAAAAACACCTTATTATGATAGCAGGCCCCAGGGACTACGAAGAAAATCTTAAACTGGTGAAATTCGCCGATGAACATAAACTCCAACTCTACCTTATTCCTGAAATATATCAGTTCCTTTATTCAGGAGAGGTTGACGATATTGACGGCCTTCCCTTCCTTGTTACGGGAAGAACGCCCGTTGAAAAGTTCCCCGGCTGGTTTCTGAAAAAATTTTCCGATATTGTCATAGGGTGGATTATATTCCTTCTGTTCTGCATCACTCTGCCTTTGTTTTGTTTCATAATTTCTGCCGATTCACGCGGTCCGGTATTTTTCAGACAGAACAGGGTGGGGTACAGAGGCAAAGTCTTCAGGATTTTCAAATTCAGGACCATGAAAACATCCTCTCTCCAGAAGACCCCCTATACCCGCCCGGACGATGAAAGAATTACAAGAACTGGCAGAATTTTGAGGAAATACAACATAGATGAACTCCCTCAAATTTTCAATATCGTTAACGGAGAGATGTCGCTCGTAGGACCAAGACCCATATCAATAGAGGATAGATTTTTCTTTGAGCATGACTTTTTCCCGCTGCGTCTTAGTGTACGGCCAGGGCTTACAGGATGGGCACAGATTCACGGTTTGAGGGGAGGGCACATTGAGCCGGAGGAACGGTTTCAATACGACCTTTACTATATTGAAAACTGGACCATATGGCTTGACCTTGCAATAATCCTGCTTTCTCCAGGAGCTTTAAGGAATGCGTTTTAATATCTGCGGACCAAGGGACCTGCGGCGGGTAAAGCAGGTGAAGCAATTCCGGAGAGTGCCGCGTCGCTTCGCTCCCGCCTGCGCCAAGGCTACGGCGGGTAAACCTCGCAACGACAACCCGGGAAAGGGATGAAGGATGAAAAACACTGACAGGAAGGCGGAGGTTACCCCAAGGATATACGAATGTACGGCAATATTGTTATTCCTGTTTGCCGGACCTTTGATTCTGTTCAAACCGGCTTACGACTATACCCTTGTAAAGAATATTACAGGATATCTTCTCGTTATACTACTGTCGGCCTTATTCATCATTAGAAAAAGGAATTTTGTTTTTGAAATTAAAAACCTCATCATATTTTTGATGTTTTTTTCCTGGATTCTCATTTCCTCTTTTACCGCCCCATTCGGATACGGCGCGGCAAGGACACTTGAAGATTATATTTTGTATCTTTTGATTTTTATCTGCGCTGCGAACATGGATTTTGACAGGAATTATTTATACATCTGGCTTTCTGCCGGTTTCATCGCCTCTCTTACTGCACTGGTCAATTTCATAGGACCAAGGAAATACGCCATATCTACATTCGGTAATCCCAATTTTTTTGCAGGCCATGCGATCATGTTGCTTCCCATCGCTTTTGCAATGCTTTTCATAAAGGAGAATACCCGGATAAAACGATATATCCTCCTTTTTTTCGTGGCCATTGTTTTTCTATCCATCATTGCAACGAGGTCCAGGGCAGCAATTTTCGGCTCGCTTTTCGGTGTATCAACACTCATGTTTCTCGTAAACAATAAAGGCATGAGAAAATGGGGCGGGTATGTCACTATTTTCCTGGCAGGAATATTGTCCTACCGTCAAATTCTTCGGTGGATAGATACGGACATAAGATGGTATCTCTGGAGAGGTGCGCTGGAAATGATAAAACGCAGACCGTTTACGGGATGGGGAACCGGCAACTTCGTTTTCTTCTATCCTTTTTACAGGATAAGGGAATACTTCCTGCGACCCCAGGCAACGCCTGTAACCATCCATGCACACAATGAATACCTCCAGATACTGTCCGAAAACGGAATTATCGGACTTTTGCTTTTCATGGGGCTGGCCATAATTATCATATGGGGCTCCAAACAGAAACGCGAGAACGTTCCTTTTGAAAGTCTGCTTATTAAGGGTTGTATAGCGGGAATTGCAGCCGTTCTTGCTGACAACATCTTTTCAACCAACCTCAGAAATCCTTCCACGGCAATGTATTTCTGGTTCCTGATGGGACTGTCCGCGGGAAAACTGGATAAGCCACGCGAGATATCTTTCAATATATCCCGTGCCCTGTGGTATGCAATAGGTACAGCGGGTTTCGTTATGTGCGTATTTACCTCGTTTTACAGAATCATGCCCGAGGTCTATCTCAAAAGAGGTATCTGGGCAAGAGATGCAGGGGATTTCAAAACCTCCATAGATAATTATTTGATTGTGTGTTCTTTGAATCCATACAATTACGAAGCGTGGTACAAAATGGCTTTCGCCCATGGTGAAGCTGGAAATCTGGAAGAGGCGAGAAGAATCTACTTAAAAATCAACAGTTCAATCTTCCCTCATTTTGCAAAGACTGACGCAAATCTCGGCGCTGTCTATCTCAGAGAGGGAGATTATGAAAGATCGCTTTACTATTGCAAATGGGCCGAATGGTTTAACCCCTATGACAAGGATATTCTGTGCACGATATCATCCATTTACCTCATGTTCTACAATGACGTGCCTCATGCGGTTTCCTATTTGAATAAGGTCTTGACAATTGACCCCAAAAACGATTATGCTAATAGGATTATGAATTTGCTGAGGGCAGAGGGGAAAACATAGAAACAGAAATCAGGAACCCCTCACCTGGAAATCTCAGCGGGTGAGCGTTCCCCGAAAAACAGAAACGGCACAAGCGGAGTAAAGGGAGAATATTATGGGCAAAGTGTGCGAGATTTGCGGAAAAAAGAATAAAACAGGAAACAGCAAGAGTCACTCAAATGTGAGAACACGCAGGGTATGGAAACCGAACATACAGAGAGTTCTTGTAGAAGAGGGTGGTAAAAGGAAAAGGATCAACGTTTGCACAACCTGCATCAAGTCGGGTAAGATAAGAAGGCCTGCCAGACAGGAAATCTCCAGTCAGGAAGCATGAAATCCTTTGATTCTGATATATATCCTGTATAATCCCCTGGCATCCTTCTTATGGGGCGTATACAGTATGTCTATCATTTCACCGTTCACTGGCATGGTTCTAATTTTTTCTGAAAGGAAGGATTCGTATATGTTGTTTTTCTTCTTAACCCAGAAACTCCTCTTTTCTTTCTGACTGCTGCGCGTTATGTTCCTGACAACAACCTCCCTGCAAAAGAAGACGGGTTCAGGATTTCCCTTCCCGAAAGGCCCCAGATACTCGTTGATTTGTCCTATCAGTTCCGGAGTAAGATCTTCCAATTCCAGAACACAGTCGTAATAGTCTTCAGAAGATTCCGCTTTCCATTCAACACCTTCCCAGAATTTTCTTATACTGGCAAGATTCAATTCAGAACATTTGAAACCCATTGCCCCTGTATGACCGCCAAACGACTGCATAAATTTACCGACGGGCTTGAGCTTTTCGTAAAGGTCATATCCTCTTGGCGCCCTGATGGATCCCCTTACAAGATTTCCGCTTTTGCATCCGACCAGAAAAGGCTTATTGCACTTGACAGACAATCTTGAAGCTATTATCCCGCATATGCCGGGTGAAATACTCTCTGAGATAACAAATCCCGAATCATCTTCTTTTCTATCCGATAGATACTGCATTTCTTTGACCACGCTGTGATACCTTTTCCTGTCCATTCTTTCCATTTCTTCCTTGAGTTCTGCTATCCTGGGATAGTCGTCTTGCATCAGAAAATTCAGTGCTACCTCAGGTTTACCCAGTCTCCCGGGAGAGTTAAGCCTCGGAATTATCTTCATGGCCACATCTTTCTGGTTGAGAGGTGTTCGCAGATCCAGAGTTTCAATAAGGTATGCTAAAGCACTTATTTTCGTAAAAGGCAGTCGCCGCAAACCTTCTTTAACAAGTATCCTGTTTTCTCCGGTCAGGGGAAGAGAGTCCGCCAGTATGGAAAGACAGGCTATTTCAATTGAATTGTGAAAATCGTTCTCCGCTATTCCGGGAAGCAGGAGACCCATACCTTCCACGAATTTGAAAACAATGGCCGCTCCACTGAGATTCCGGGTTTCTTCAGACCACAGGGTGCCTATCCATGGATTTATGTACGTATGAGACTCTGGCAGTCTTGAACGATCTCCTATGTGATGGTCAAGGATTATGCATTTTATCCCTTCCTTTTCCGCTTTCCTGAGAGCCGTCAGGGAGGAGATACCGCAGTCAACCGCGATCAGCAGAGAATATCCGTCCCTGGCAAGGTCATCCATGAGGTCTTCCTCTATCTCGTAATCCTCATCAAGCCTGTGCGTCAACCTGAAGGAGACCTCGCATGACACAGTCTCAAAAAACTTCAGCAGTAGATAGACGGAACATATTCCGTCGGTATCCCCGTCTCCGTAAATAAAAATTTTCTCCCTGTTCAGCAGTGACTTTTTGAGAATCTCACAACCCTCTCTTATTGAAGGGATTGAAAATGGCTCGGAAAGACTTGAGATGCTGGAATAGAGAAATTCCATCATGGATTTCTCGGTCATGAAGCCCCTGCTGGCAAGAATTTTTCCTATCAGGTGAGGTATGCAATGTTGCTTCATCATTACTTTTTTGATACTGTTGTGATTTTAATCCCTGCTTCTTTCAGAAGTTCCCCGGATATCCTGTCCGGATATCCTCCTTTTATGATTATCTCTTTTATGCCTGAGTTGATGATCATCTTTGCACAGACACTGCAGGGACGGCAGGTTACGTAAAGAACGCTTCCTTTTATTGAGATACCATGAAAGGCAGCCTGTATTATCGCATTCTGTTCCGCATGCAATCCCCTGCATAACTCATGACGCTCGCCAGAAGGTATCTTCATCTTCTCTCTCAGGCAGCCAATCTTTTCGCAATGGGTTATCCCGGAAGGGGCGCCATTATAACCGGTTGCGAGTATCCTCTTTTCCTTCACGAGTACTGCTCCAACCCTCCTTCTGATACAAGTGGAACGGCTGCTTACAAGTTCGGCAATCTCCATGAAATACTCATTCCATTCAGGTCTGTGGATAGATGGGAAATTCACGTGCAAACCTCCTTACCTGTCTTGAAATATCTTTCAGAACCCTCGCGTTTCCTCTGTTTCTCAATGTATCGTCTATCCAGCCCGCAATAAGTTCCATGTCTTTCTCTTTCATCCCCCTGCTTGTAACAAGAGGTGTGCCCATCCTTATGCCGCTTGTAATCCTCGGTGGTTGAGGATCAAAGGGAATAAGATTATGATTTGCTATTATGCCTACCTTCTCAAGCAGGCTCTCAAATTCATTGCCATATATACCTTTATCCCTGAGATCTATGACCATCATATGGTTATCCGTTCCTCCGCTCACAACCCGGTATCTTCTTTTCTTGAATTCATCGCATAACTTCTTGCAGTTTCTTATTATCTGCCTCTGGTAGTCATTGAATCCGGGCTGCATCGCTTCTTTGAAAGATAGCGCCTTTGCCGCTACTATATGCATGAGAGGTCCGCCCTGTATGCCCGGAATAATTGAATTATCAAGTTTATGCCTGTACCTGCTACCGCAGAGTATAAAACCTCCTCTGGGTCCCCTCAGAGTTTTGTGCGTCGTTGAGGTGACAAAATCCGCAAGTCCGACAGGCGAGGGATGCAGTTTTGCGGACACAAGGCCGGCAATGTGCGCAATGTCGGCGAGCATGTAGGCCCCGACTTCTCTTGCAATATCGCAAAATTTCATGAAATCTATGGTTCTCGGATAAGAACTTGCCCCGCAGACTATCATCCTTGGTTTCTCTCTAATCGCTATTTCCCTGACTTTCTCGTAGGATATCCTTTCGTCCTCTCTTTCCACATTGTAGAATACGGGATTATAGAATGTGCCGGAAAAATTCGTACGCAGACCGTGAGTCAGGTGTCCACCCGCAAGTATGTTCATGGCCAGAATCTTGTCTCCCGGCTTGAGCACCGAAAAATAGGCCGCCATGTTAGCCTGGCTGCCGGAATGGGGCTGGACGTTGGCATGCTCCGAGTTAAAAAGCAAACATGCTCTCCTGACCGCCACCTCTTCAATCTCATCAATAAACTTGCATCCGCCATAGTACCTTCTTCCAGGATAGCCTTCAGCGTACTTGTTCGTGAATACTGATCCGGCGAGACGCAGAACTTCCCTGCTGACGATATTTTCAGAAGGAATAAGCCCTATCGTATTTCTCTGTTTCTCCTGCTCACCAACAAGGATGCGATAAACCTCGGCGTCAATCTTTCTGAGCATTATCAACCTCCACAATCGGTATCAATGAAAAATCAGCGAAAAGATTAAACATTTCATTGATTTTCCTGAGAAGCGCCAGCCTGTTATTGCGCAATTTTTCATCCGGACACATGATAAGCACATCATCAAAATACCTGTCAATTATTCCCTTCCACCCACTCATATGCTGGAGGAACAGACCGTATTTCTTATCTTCATACAGAGTTTTCAATTCTCCCTCAGATCTGTAAAAAGAATACAGCTGCTTTTCGGTGTTTTCCGCAAGAAGGTTCTCGTCAAACTGGCCCGGCTCAATTCCCTTCTCTCCCGCCTGTTTCAGAATGTTCGCCACCCTTATGAAGGGAACCAGAATGCTTTTAGCTCCCTTCCCGCTCTCGAAAAACTTTTCCAGGGCGTCTATCTTTTCCCTGAGCGCCACCAGATTTTCCCTGTCCACCGACATAACGGCCCTTCTTATGCCGGGAGAAACACCTTCGCCAGCAAGAATGTTCTCCACTCTCTGGGATATGAAATCAAATATCTCGTTCCCTGTCTTCTCGGAACTGCAGTTGAAAACATCAAGGGTTCTATTGATAACGTGCTTCAAGGGCAGGTTGAATTTCCTGCTCCATATTATTTCAACCAGACCGTTGGCAAGTTTCTTGAGACCATATGGATCGCCTGCACCCGTAACTCTGGTATTATCAATCATGAAACTGCATATTGCCTCAATTCTCGCTATCAGGGAAACTATTGCCGCTTCATCCGTTTCCGGCAGTTTATCGCCGCTGTATCTCGGAAGATAATGCTGCTCAATAGCCGAGGAGACAATGGTGCTATACCCGCTCTTTTTTGCGTAGATACGTCCTATAACGCCCTCCAGAACCGGGAATTCGGTAACCATGAGGGTTGGTATGTCGTTCTTGCAGAGCGAAATGATGAGCGCTATATTATCTTTTTTCGCATCGTCTATGTCCAGATAATCCAGCAGAACCTCATAGATCTTTCTAAAGCGTTCTATCCTTTCATATACACTGCCCCATTTCGGATGATATATTATATTCTTCAGCCGCTCCGCATAAGATTTGAATTCAACCTGCATATCTTTTCCCATAAAAAACATGGCATCTTCCATTTTTGCTTCCAGAACATTCTGGTAATTATCCTTTATTTCACTGCCCCCCGTACCGTCAAATACGGCTATATATTCGTTGTGCAGCATCCCGCTGTTTTCAAACAGCGGTATGCCGTTGAGTTTCATTATTATCGCACTGGTCACTTCGTCAGGCATGTCAACATGTTCATCTTTCAAAATGCAGACCTCTACGGCAGGATATTCAACAAGATTGGAAATTCTCTTTACATGGGCCTCATCCATAGAATATTTCTCTCCGCGAATCTTCCTGCAAATATTTTTTTTTATGAATTCGTATCGTATTTCGGGATCAAAAATCACGCATTTCTTGAGTGCTTTATCCAGGTAATCCTCTGCTTCTGCAACCGAAAATCTCTCAGGAGATAAAATCCTGTGGCCGAAAGAATATCTTTCGCTTTTCACCCCTCCGAGGCACAATCGCACAATCTGCTTGCCGAATAAAACAAGTATCCATCTGATCGGACGCATGAACTTGAAATCGCTTTCATTCCACCTCATCCCTCTCGGAATTTCAGTCTTTTTGATACTTTCTTCTATTATCGTACCGAGGATTTCCGACAAGGGACGTCCGTTCTCCTTCCTGACAGCTACAAGAACTCTCTTTCCTTTCTTTTCTTTCACCAGAAGTTCTGCAGGTTCCAGACCATAAGAACGTGCAAAGTTTCGGGCAGCACTGCTGAATTGTCCTTTCCCGTCACTGCAGACGTCTGCAGGGGGACCATATATTTCCGTGGTCACATCGCTCTGCCTTTCTTCAACGCCCTTTATATACAGCACCAACCTCCTTACGGTATGAAAAAATCTGATCGGTCCATGAGTGACTCTGTATTCGTCAAACAAAGAGGTGAGAACAGGCAGCCATTTATCCCTGAGGTAATCTCCCGACCATGCAGGCAGATCTTCACACCCTATTTCTATTACCAGATCTCTCTTCTTCATCATCATTTCCGGTTTCTCGCAATTTTGCTTGCATTTGATTCATCAGATTATATCCGATTTCGTCTTTTTAGACAATCCCAGGAAATAAAGACCGACGGATACTGTTATCAAAATATGCATAAGCCAGACTCCTGCAAAAACAGGTAGCTTTCCGGCTTTTGCAAGAGTGAGTCCGGAAGAGAACACCCCGTAGGAAATGAATGATATAAGAATGGAAAGTCCAAGGACAAATACCCTCGAAATCTTATGTCTGATATAGAAAAACGGGAAGAGAATCAATAGAAGAAAAAGATTCAAAAGGGGATAGGCAAACCTTTCGTGGAAGGAACTCTGTATGGATACCGGCAGGATATTGAGTTTTTTAAGTTTTAACATCATATCTCTGAGTTCAATGTATGAAAAATCTTCCAGGTTCTTTGAAGCACCGATGATAAGTTCAGGTTCAAGCATTACATAGACTCTTTTGATATCAAAATCTTCTGAATTTTCCAGGTTACCGTTGCTGTTGAAATACCAGATCTTTCCTTTATTAAACAGCCATATATTACCCCCTTCGTAAATTCCATATGATGCATTGACGGTCATGATTCCACCATCCTCATTGACTACCGAAATCTGAACCTTTTTGAATGTGCCCGGAGGAATAAATTTTTGACTGTAAAGCAGATATTTCGGTGTTGAAAAATTCACTATGTCCATTTCCGACTGTATATCTATCCGTTTCATACACGCGGGTGCCGCAAAATTTTCAACATAAAAGGTGACTGCTGAAACGATAATTCCGCAAAAACACAAGACTGACAATATCTTCAGCGGTTTTATACCGGAGATTTCAAGTATCCTTATCTCTCCATATTTTATCATCTCTCCCAGAAGGAACATCCCGGTGAGAAATGTCAATACGGGGGATATTTCTACAAATATTGACGGTATCTTGTATAATGATTTTGTAAGATCAAAGATCTCTCTGTGTCTCACAGCATACGACATGTTTTCCATTATTTCTATGAGGAAAAATAATAACAGGAAGGAAACCGTTACTATGGAAAACAGTTTTAGAAAACTGAAAAAGGTATATCTCGTCTTTATGATCATCTTAAAAAAACCCCTATGAGGATAAATAGCATAACAGGCAACCATACAAAGACAGAGGTATTGGCTTTATAGGAAAACATCTCTCCCAGAACAACCAGCTGAAGGAAAACAAGAGTTATGCCTCCGCCCAGGCCTATATGCAGCATCTTGCTTTGCTGTTTCAGTTTCATACCTATGCCGGCACCAAGCAAAACAAATATCGCTGGTATGATGGAAAAAATCAGCCTCTTATTGACTTCAACCATTTCACTTATGCCGCCTCTTGAAATAAGGGTGGCAAGTCGCATATCAGACATCTTGGTTCTTCCTATGCTGCCCCCAAATCCGGAAGGGAGACGGGAAACCAATCTGTAGCTGGAAAAATTAAGTCTTGATACTGTCTGAACTGAATCATAGATTATGGCAAAACCGTCACGAAGATCGAAAATAAGCAAGTTGTCCGCCGGGTCGTATCTCACCGTGCCTCCTTCTGCCTTCAGGAAATTTGTCAATCCTTTTTCCTTGTAGGTTATTGAGACATTTCGTATATCGTGAGACCGCGAAATCTTTTCAAGATATACTGTTATGCCGGGTATCTCTGTCGTGATACTTTTCTCATGCAGGAGCGACAGGGGATTGCGAACCCTGAGGCGGCGTATCATATCCCGTTTCTTATAACTTGCTTCAGGCAGGAGATAGAGATTAAAAACCAGCAGAAATAATGAAGCAACGAATGCAAAGAAAAGGAGCAATCTGACAAGTCTGCGCGGATCGATGCCCGACGAAGAGAATACAAGAACCTCTCTGTCTGTGGATAAGCGTGAAAAGAGGGCAGCAGAAGCGTACAAGAAGGTTAACGGGATAATGTAAAGAAAAGAGGCGATCAACGAAAGGAAAAAAATGCAGAGAACCAGCATGGGATAGAAAGTGCCTTTCACAAGAAGGTCAATTATACGGAATATGGCGTCCAGAGAAAAAATGAAAACAAAGATCGCCATGGCAAAAAAGAAGTTGATGAAAAATTCTCTGCCTACGTAACGATTCTTCAGTTTAACTTCCATGAAGAATATTGTAAAATATCAGATGTCTTATGTCTATTAAAAAAATTTTTAGCCTTTTATGGCAAGAACAATGTGTTGGATGCAAAACAAACTCACCCCTTAACGATTACGGATTTTGTTCCGCATGCCAGAGAAAAATCACCCCTGTGGAAAATGCATTAGGAACCGGTATAATACATATTCTGCGTTACGAAGGGCCTGTTAGAGACGCCATATGCAACTTCAAATACGGCGGCAAAAAATACTGCGGTAAGAAATTTGCATTGCTCGCTTCTGATTTCATACGCAAGAATGATATTCCGGATTTTGATGCAATTATCGCCGTACCGCTTCACTGGAAAAAGGAATTTAGAAGGGGTTTCAATCAATCCGCAGTAATTGCCTCTTACATAGCCAGGATTCTCTGTAAGCAATACCTGCCAGGCGTCCTGTACAGGAAAAGGAATACCCTTTCCCAGACAGAGTTGAGCGAAGAGGAAAGAAAGAAAAACGTCACCGGGGTTTTCCGGATAAGGAGTGCCCGTTTGATAGAATCCAGAAAAATTTTACTGGTGGACGATGTCTATACCTCCGGAGCGACTGCGCGCGAAGCAAGGAAAACCCTTATGATAGGCGGAGCAAAAAAGGTTACAATCTTAACCATAGCAAAGGCGTGAGGGAAATACAGGCCAGTTCAACTCACCTTTCATGACTTTCTGTTCCATCAAGGAAGAATTGAATATTTTTTTGGAATTGTGTATAATGAGGAATAAAATTCCAGTTATCGCAAAAATTAGATGATGAATAAACGACTGGGCGATATGCGGTTGGCGAGTTTATCCAGTATGCCACACTGAAAGTTCAGACAAAGGAGGAAGAAATGGCGGTAAGAATAGGAGTTAATGGTTTCGGAAGGATAGGAAGACTGGTATTAAGAGCGGCTCTTGAGAAAAATTACAAAGGGATAGAATTTGTTGCATTCAACGATATAGCCGATGCAAAAACCCTTGCGCATCTCTTTAAATACGATTCCAACTACGGCATATATGCGGGTAGTGTTTCCGCGAAAGAAAATGCAGTGGTTGTAGACGGCAAAGAATATAAGGTTTTTGCCGAAAAGGACCCGAAAAACCTGCCATGGAAGGCTCTCGGTGTTGACATAGTCGTGGAATCAACCGGATTGTTCAGGGATGCCGCAAAAGCAGCAGCACACATAGAGGCGGGAGCAAAAAAAGTTCTCATTTCAGCCCCGGCGAAAGGGGAAGACGTGACAATCGTGCTGGGCGTAAATGAAAAAGATTATGACCCTGAAAAGCATAATATCATATCAAATGCTTCGTGCACAACCAACTGTCTCGCCCCCATGGCAAAGGTTCTTGTTGACAGCTTCGGGATTAAGAGAGGACTGATGACAACGATCCACTCGTACACAAACGACCAGAAGGTAATGGATGCGCCCCACAAGGATCTCCGCAGGGCAAGAGCAGCTGCTTTATCCATGATACCTACAAGCACCGGAGCTGCCAAAGCCATAGGAAAGGTTATCCCTTCGCTGAACGGTAAGATGAACGGACTCTCAATCAGGGTTCCAACTTCAACAGTATCCCTCGTAGACCTTGTGGCTGACCTTGAAAAACCTGCCGACGTTGATACAATAAACGCCGCTTTCAAGAAAGCCTCCGAAGGAAACCTGAAAGGAATTCTTCAGTATTGTGATGAACCGCTTGTTTCCAGGGATTTCTTCAAGAATCCGAATTCCTGCGTTCTTGACGCTCCGTCAACTTTCATCGTTGAAGGAATCATGGCAAAAGTCATGGGTTGGTATGACAACGAGTGGGCTTACAGCTGCAGGGTTGTTGACCTGATTAAATACATGGTGGAAAAGCAGTAGCGTAATCTGCGGAGGAAACCATGATACTTAAAACCATAGAAGATGTGGGATATGAAAGTAAGCGTGTTTTCCTCAGGGTTGATTTCAATATCCCCGTTGAAAATGGAGAAATAGGGGACGATTCTCGGATAAAAGGGGCGCTTCCAACGATAGAATATCTTCTAAAAAGCGGGGCTTCTCTCATTATCGCTTCGCATCTCGGCAGGCCGAAGGGGAAGCCGGCACCTGAAATGAGTTTGAAGATTGTCAGAGAAAAGTTAAGCAGTCTGTTAGGCGGTAAGGAAGTTAAATTTGTTCCGGATTGCATAGGAGAAGAGGTAAGGAAGGCTGCTCAAAACCTTAAAGCAGGGGAGATATTGCTGCTTGAAAATTTAAGGTTCCACAATGAAGAAGAAGAGGGTGACGAAAAATTTGCCAGGCAGCTCGCATCTCTTGCAGATTGTTATGTAAACGACGCTTTCGGGACCTGCCACAGGAAACATGCTTCAATATACGGTATAACAAAACTTTTTGACAGCATCGCCGCAGGTTATCTGATACAAAGGGAGGTTTCCGCTCTGTCAAAACTGCTTGAGAAGCCCGAAAAACCATTCCTGATGATTCTGGGGGGCGCAAAGGTAGCCGACAAGATAGGGATGGTTAAAAACCTGCTTGATAAAATAGACACTCTCATAACAGGCGGTGTTATGGCCTATACCTTTGTGCAGGCGAAAAACTGGGAAATAGGGGCATCAAAGGTTGAACATGACGCCGTTCCGCTTGCCAAGGAAATCATAAAAGAAGTGAATAAACGTCATCTTGAATTCCATACCCCGCTTGACCATATCATTGCGGATAGGATTTCACCCGATGCCCATTATTTTGCAACTGAAAGGGGGACTGTACCTCATAACTGGATAGGTGTTGATATAGGCCCTCAGGCTATTGAAGAATATACTGATTGTATCAAGAGGGCAAAGACCATATTCTGGAACGGGCCTATGGGGATATACGAGATTGAGGCATTCGCAAGAGGCACCATAGAACTCGCCAGGGCAATTGGAGAAGCAAAGGTTTTCTCAGTCATAGGAGGAGGCGATTCTATCGCCGCTGTAAACAAGGCAGGTGTTTCAGACAAAATTTCTCATATATGCACAGGAGGCGGAGCATCGCTTGAGTTCCTGGAAAAGGGCACCCTGCCGGGCATAGAAGTTTTAAAAAAGTAGAGGTGCGATTTATCGCACGGCTTTTAATGATAACAATACCGCTGACTTGCAAGGAAAGTAAAACCCGATGAAAAAAAGTCTTATCGCCGGAAACTGGAAGATGTACAAGACTCCGAACGAGTCAATAGCGTTTGCAAAAATGCTGGCGGAGAATATCAAGCTCTATGATGACAGGGATATCCTGATATGTCCTCCGTTTACCTCATTATTTCCGGTATCCAGGATGTTGTCAGGACAATCGTGCTTGAAATTGGGCGCTCAGAATGTCTCTTTTGAGCATGAAGGAGCATTTACCGGTGAAATCTCAACAGTGATGCTAAGCGAAATGGGTGTTGAATATGTGATTTGCGGACATTCAGAAAGAAGAAACATATTCGGCGAAAACAATGACATCATAAACAAGAAGGTCAAGAAAACGGCATCTGCAGGTATGACTCCGATTCTGTGTATAGGGGAAAAACTTGAAGAACGCGAAAACGGGAAGACGTTTGAGGTTATTGGTTCACAGATTAAGGAATCCCTTGACGGGTTTGCACAGCCAGAACGGCTCGTGCTGGCCTACGAACCGGTATGGGCAATAGGCACAGGCAAAAATGCGACCCCGGAACAGGCGGAAGAGGTTCATTCATTCATACGAGAACTGATGGCCGATCTATTCAACGCAAGATTGTCTGAAAATATGAAGGTAATATATGGTGGAAGCGTAAAACCTGATAATATAGATTCAATAATGCGGCAGAAGAACATTGACGGAGTGCTTGTAGGTGGAGCCAGTTTGAAAGCAGATTCTTTTGCCAGAATAGTTGATTATAAA
>CAYOFY010000033.1:9894-16309 GCA_964403465.1 uncultured bacterium | reverse complement strand
CATTGCGAGGAATGTTTTGTATGACGAAGCAATCTAAATGACAGGAACCGTTGCTCGCACGACGGAAAATGCTGGTTCCCCGAAAAAATCCGGGACGAGAGGGGCAAATGAAAGAACTCAAAGAAAGCTGCGGGATAGCCGGTGTCTGGAATAACAGGAGGGCGGCGGAGATATTATATCTTGCGCTTTTTTCCCTCCAGCACAGGGGCCAGGAGAGTTGCGGCATCCTTATCTCCGACGGGAAGCGCGTGAATATGAGAAAGGGGATGGGAACCGTGCCCGAGGTCTTCCAGGACGGCGGGTTCAGGCAGTTGAAGGGCAGTTACGGGATAGGACACGTAAGGTATTCCACAACCGGTAGCTCGTCAACCAGGAACATACAGCCTTTTTCCGCGGAATACAGGGGCAGCAACTATGCCATTTCGCATAACGGCAACCTGGTGAACAGCGGGGTGTTGAGGGAACACCTGGAAGGAAAGGGAAGCATATTCCAGACCACCCTTGACACCGAGGTGCTGATGCATCTCATAACCATGTCCCGCAAGACCAATTTTCAGGACAAACTTGCCGATGCTCTTTCGAAACTGAAGGGTGCTTTCTCGCTCGTCATATTCATCCCGGACGGACTTGTTGCGGTAAAGGACCCCTGGGGATTCAGACCCCTTTGCCTCGGAAAACTTGATAAAGGGTATGTGGTCGCCTCTGAGAGCTGCGTATTTGACCTTGTCGGGGCGAAGTATTTAAGGGAACTTGCGGCGGGCGAGATACTCCTGATAAACAGGAATGGCCTCAGGAGTTCTTTCCTGCCTGCAGCAGATATTTCCAGGTGCATATTTGAATTCATATATTTTGCCAGGCCCGACAGCAGGATTTTTGGCGAAAGCGTCTATTACGCAAGGAAAAAATTCGGGGAGAAACTCGCGGAGGAATTTCCATACGACGGCGATATCGTTGTCCCGATTCCGGATTCCGGAAATATTGCCGCTCTGGGGTTCGCCCAGAAGAGAAATATCCCCTTTGAGATGGGGATAGTGAGGAACCACTATATCGGCAGGACCTTCATACAACCTTTCCAGACGTCAAGGGAAATGGGGGTGAAGATAAAACTCAATCCCATAAGGGAAGTTGTCAAAGGCAAGAATATCATCGTTTTTGAGGATTCAATAGTGAGGGGTACGACAAGCCGCTTCAGGATAAAGAATATAAGGGACGCAGGGGCAAACAGGATATACATGGCCGTAAGCTGTCCGCCCATAAGGCATCCGTGTTTCTACGGTATTGATTTTCCGTCTTCACGGGAACTCATTGCCGGAAAGGAGTCGGTCAGGAAGATAGCCGAAACCATAGGGGTGGACGGATTGTATTACCTCAGTCTTGATGGAATGCTTTCTTCGGTGGGGCTTCCAAGGACTGAGTTCTGCACGGCCTGTTTCACAGGAGAATACAGGGTAAAGGAAAAGGGATTCAGGGGAAAGGAGCAGTTTGAAATAAGCAGGAGAAAGTGCTGCGGCGTTTGAATTGATGAGACGGAATACCAATGGAAGCATACCTGGTCATTGAAGACGGAACGGTTTTCAAAGGGGAATCCTTCGGTGCCGCCGGGGAGAGTTACGGTGAACTCATCTTCAACACAAGCATGACAGGATACCAGGAGATTCTCTACGACCCGTCATACAGGGGGCAGATAGTTGTCATGACCTATCCCCTTATCGGCAATTACGGAATAGCCGCCGAGGACGTTGAATCAGGCAAGATACACGCCGGCGGTTTCGTCATAAAGGAAAGGAGCAAGATCTACAGCAACTGGCGTGCGGTCAAACCGCTTGACGTGCTTCTTTACGAGCACGGGGTCACAGGCATAGAGGGTGTCGATACCAGGGAGATAACCGTTCTGCTCAGGGAAAGAGGATCTGTCAGGGCAGGTATTTTCACAGGCAGGAACAGCGTGAAAAAGATGCTTGCAAAAGTGAAGGCTTCCCCGGAAATTTCAGGAGTGGACCTGATAAAGGATGTCATAAGGGACAGGCCGTATCTCTGGTCAAAGACAGGCAGGCACAAGGTCGTTGTCCTTGACTGCGGGGTCAAATTCAACACGCTCAGGATTCTCGCGGAAAGGGATATGAAGGTTCTGGTCATGCCAGCGGATATGCCGTGGCAGGAGATAGCAAAGGAAAAACCCGACGGCATACTGGTTTCAAATGGCCCCGGTGACCCTGCCGCGGTTCCCTACGTTGTAAAAACGCTGTCCAACCTGATTGAGATATGCCCCGTTTTCGGGATATGTTTCGGGATACAGCTGATAGCCCAGGTATTCGGGGGAAAGACGTATAAACTCAAGTTCGGGCATCACGGCGCAAATCACCCGGTGAAGGACCTTAAAACGGGCAGGATATACATAACGGTCCAGAACCATTCTTTTTGCGTGGATATCGACACACTGGCAAGAGACGACATTGAGATGACCCACCTTAACCTGAACGATAATACGCTGGAAGGGATTGCACACAGGAAACTCCCGGTATTCGCCGTCCAGTTTCACCCCGAGCACGCACCGGGACCGCCTGACGCCGTATATCTTTTTGACAGATTCAGAGAGATGATTGAATTACATGCATGCGGTTAAACTTGCAGGAAGAACGGAGGAACCGGATTGAGTTCGCCCTGTGGATGAAATCAGATCCGGTTATCATGGGAAAAAGGACTGACATAAAGAGGATAATGCTGATAGGCTCCGGCCCAATCGTGATAGGGCAGGCGTGCGAGTTTGATTACTCCGGTTCCCAGGCCTGCAAGGCTCTGAAGGAGGAGGGTTACACCGTTATCCTCGTCAACAGCAACCCCGCGACCATAATGACCGACCCTGAAATGGCGGACAGGACCTACCTTGAACCGCTTGTCCCGGAAATAGTCGCGAAAATAATAGAACGGGAGAAACCCGACGCCCTTCTGCCGACCCTCGGCGGACAGACAGCGCTTAATCTTGCGGTGCAGCTGACGGAGATGGGGACGTTAAAAGAGAACAATGTGGAGGTTATAGGCGCCGATTACGATGCCATAAGGAAGGCGGAGGACAGGGCGCTATTCAAGAAAACGGTGGAGAATGCCGGTCTGAAAGTTCCTGCCAGCGGTATCGCATACAGTCTTGAGGAGGCACTGGGTATTGCAGGGACAACAGGATTTCCTCTCATCATAAGACCCGGGTTTACGCTGGGAGGGACAGGCGGAAGCATCGCGTATAACATGGAGGATTTCAAGGAACTTGCGGACGCAGGGCTCAAGATGAGTCCCGTGAGCGAAATACTCGTTGAGCAGTCTGTCCTGGGCTGGAAGGAATACGAACTTGAGGTGATGCGGGACAGGAAAGGCAACGCTGTTGTGATATGCTCCATTGAGAACTTTGACCCGATGGGCGTTCATACCGGCGACAGCATCACGGTTGCGCCCGTCCAGACGCTCACCGACAGGGAATATCAGAAGATGCGGCTGGCCGCCATAAGAATAATGGAGGAGATAGGCGTTGAAACCGGGGGCGCGAACATCCAGTTTGCCGTGAATCCTGAAGACGGCGAGATGGTCGTGATAGAGATGAATCCGCGGGTTTCAAGGAGTTCTGCCCTTGCCTCAAAGGCGACCGGGTTTCCCATAGCAAAGATTGCCGCAAAACTTGCCGTGGGATACACACTTGACGAGATACCCAACGATATCACAAAAAAAACCCCTGCCTGTTTTGAACCCGCGATTGACTACTGCGTGGTGAAGATCCCGAAATTCAATTTTGAGAAATTTTCCCTTGCCGAGCCTTTTCTCACCATATCCATGAAGTCGGTCGGAGAGGTTATGGCGATAGGCAGAACATTCAGGGAAGCGCTCAACAAGGCACTGAGAAGCCTGGAAGAGAAGTTTTCCGGTCTTGAAGACATTCTTCTTGCGCTTGAAACGTCGGCAGGTATAAGCAAGCCCGGTCCCTGCAGGCTCTTCTACATAAGGAAAGGATTGAAGGAAGGTCTTTCAATAGAGGATATATCCAGGATTTCAAAGATTGACAGGTGGTTTCTGTACAACCTGAAAGAGATTGTGGATTGCGAGGCGGAGATAAAGAAATACAGAGGGGCGAGGATATCCAGAAATATGCTCAAGAAGGCGAAGGAATACGGGTTTTCAGACAGGCAGATAGCTACCCTGACCGGCATGAAGGAAGAAAGAACGGTAAGGAGATTGAGGGAGAGATACGGCATAGACGTCGGGTACAAACTTGTTGATACGTGCGCGGGCGAATTTGAGGCGTTTACCCCGTATTTTTATTCAACCTATGAACAATGAACCAGGAAATCTTCTTCCGCCGCTACATTCTTCCAGAAATTTCCTGGCTCATTTGTCAGAAAGGAAAAGAGAGATATTATGGTGGCGATAATTGATTTCGGTTCTCAGTATACGCAATTGATTGCGCGCAGGGTAAGGGAATCGCGGGTTTACTGCGAGATTTTTCCCTGTACGGTTACCGCCGAGAGTCTGGATGACAGGGGTGTCAGGGCGGTAATCCTTTCCGGAGGGCCGGGGCACGTGCACCTTGACGGCGGGAAGGATTTTGACGGCAGGATATTTGAAAGGTTCTACGTGCTCGGCGTCTGCTACGGCATGCAGTTACTTGCGGGGGCTTTCGGAGGCAAGGTTTCTCCCGGCAGGCGGCGCGAATACGGCGAAACTTTCTTCTATCCTGCGAAGAACGAGAAACTCTTCAGCGGCGTGAGGAAAGAGACTGTTGTCTGGATGAGCCACTGGGATTACGTGAAAAAACTTCCCGTGGGATACATTGCCACGGGCAGGACACAAAACACGGAAATAGCGTCCATGCGCAGCAAGAACGGAAGGATACACGCCCTGCAGTTTCACCCGGAAGTGGTCCACACGAAAGAGGGGACAACCATCCTCAAGAACTTCCTTTACCGCATATGCCGGTTCAAGCCGCAGTGGAATCCCGAATCCATGCTTGAGAAGACCGAGAGGGAGGTCAGGAAAAAGGTGGGTTCGGGCAGGATCATATGCGGACTCAGCGGCGGGGTTGACTCCGCGTGCCTTGCGGCTATCCTGCACAGGGCCTGCGGCCGGAATGCCCTGAGTGTCTTTGTCAACAACGGGGTTCTGAGAAAAGGGGAAGAGGAAAAGATAGTGAAGACGTTCAAAAGCAGGGTTAACCTGAAATATGTTGATGCGGCAGACCTTTTTCTGAAACGGCTGAAAGGCATCGCAGACCCGGAAAGAAAGAGGAAGATTATCGGGAACACCTTCATAAAGATTTTTGAAAGGGAGGCAAGGATATTCGGAGCGGAATTTCTTGCACAGGGCACCCTCTATCCAGATGTGATTGAAAGCATATCCCCGTTCGGCGGCCCGTCCGCGGTAATAAAAACGCACCATAACGTGGGAGGCCTTCCAAAAAGACTGAGACTTTCGCTTGTTGAGCCGTTCAGGTTTTTCTTCAAGGATGAGGTCAGGCAGCTGGGAAGGGAACTCAACCTCCCGGATTTCATAGTGAACAGGCACCCTTTCCCGGGACCCGGCCTTGCGGTGAGAATCATAGGTAGCGTTGATGAAAGCCGCGTGCGGATACTCAGGGAAGCGGACAGCATAGTCATGGAGGAGATGAAACTTTCCGGGCTTTACAGAGAAGTATGGCAGGCGTTCGCGGTCCTTCTGCCGGTGAAGAGCGTGGGAGTGATGGGAGACAGGAGAACCTATGAAAACGTGATAGCGCTCAGGGTGGTCAGGAGCGTCGACGGCATGACCGCGGACTGGGTCAGGATTCCCTACAAAATTCTGGGCACCATATCCAGCCGCATAGTCAACGAGGTGAAGGGTGTCAACAGGGTTGTTTATGATGTGACGGCAAAGCCGCCCGCCACTATAGAGTGGGAGTGAATGTTCGCTACGGGAGGAATTTCTTGATTAATTTTTCAAGTTTGTCCATTTCAAAAGGTTTGGGAAGCACGGCATCAGCTCCGGATTCTCTCGCCTTGCTTATATTCTCCTGCGTGGGGTATCCTGTTATCACGATAATCTTTACATCCCTTGTGTTCGGGTCGTTCTTTATGTTCCTGCAGAGGTTGAAGCCGTTTATTCCGGGGAGAAAGAGGTCAAGTATGACGAGGTCAGGATTCACCCTGGATAACATCCTGCCTGCCTCAAAGCCGTCGGATGCGGAACTGATGTGCCATCCGGGATGAGCGGTTTCCATGTAATCCCTGACGGTCTGCACGATCAGTTTCTGGTCGTCTACCACAAGTATCTTTACATCATCCTGCTGGATGCCTCCCGCAATCCGGCTGTCCAGCCCGCTTTTCTTTATGAAATCAACGAGATCTCTCCTGGCTATCTTGTATCTTCCGCCGGGAATCTTGAAAGATTTTATTTTTCCGCT
>CAYOFY010000033.1:0-9794 GCA_964403465.1 uncultured bacterium | reverse complement strand
CTCAATCTTTTCCTGCTGCGGCTTTTCCTGTCGGCAAACCGGGGGGAATCGGATATTCCGAACAGACTTCGTGATATTGAGACACAGGCAGGGAAAACCGATATCCTCATAAGGGACGAATTCTCTCGCAACAGGGAGGAGATACAGAAGGGGTTGAGAGAAAACAGGGAGGAACTCGGCGGCTCATTGAGGAACCAGGGTGAGGTTCTGTCCGGGACAATTGAAAAGCGACTGCAGTTACTCCAGGAAGAAAACAGCAGGAAACTTGAAGAGATGAGGGCCACCGTGGATGAGAAACTGCACTCAACGCTTGAAAAGAGACTCAGCGAATCTTTCAACCTGGTGAGCGAGCGGCTGAAGCAGGTTCATGAAGGACTGGGCGAGATGAAAAATCTCGCAACAGGCGTGGGGGACCTTAAGAAGGTTCTTTCCAACGTTAAGACCCGGGGAATACTCGGAGAGATTCAACTCGGCAATATCCTTGAGAACATACTTTCTTCAGGGCAATATGAAAGGAACGTAATGGTCAAGGAAGGTTCTACAGAATCCGTGGAATATGCCATCAAACTTCCAGGCGGGGAGCGCCCCGTCTATCTGCCCATAGACTCAAAATTCCCCATGGAAATCTATCACCGTCTGCTGGATGCTTACGAGCAGGGAAATCAGGAGGATATCCAGAAGGCATACAGGGATGTTGAGAATACCATAAAAAATTGCGCCAGGGATATCAGCAGTAAGTATATTAATCCTCCGGATACAACGGATTTCGGCATACTTTTTCTTCCCGTGGAAGGACTTTATGCAGAGGTTGTGAGGCAGACAAGTCTGTTTGAGCTTCTACAGAGGGATTACAGGATAACCATCACCGGGCCGTCAACGCTTGCGGCCTTTCTGAACAGCCTTCAGATGGGCTTTCGAACCCTCGCAATACAGAAGAGGACAGGCGAGGTGTGGAACATACTTACGGCTGTAAAGAGGGAATTCGACAAATTTGGTGAGGTTCTCAAGAAAGCACAGGATAAGATAGAGGGCGCCGGCAAGGACATAGAAACACTTGTGGGCACAAGGACGAGACAGATACAATCCAGGCTGAGAAGCATTGAAGGGATGCCCGAAGCCAAACAAGAAGAACTTCCGGGAAAAGAGTAATGCAGGGTGACAAACTACTCCTCTTCGGGGACAACCTGGACGTGATATACCATCATCTGGTTCTTGTCCTTAGAATCTTTGGTATCTCTTCGGTTATTGAGATGAGTTCCGAGACGAGAGGGTCAAGGAAATCCGGGAGTCCCTCCGGGGTCCTGCCGTAATTCTTCAACTTCTTTGTATGCAGGTCGCACAGGAGTTCCCAGATTTTCCCGTTTCTTGATAGCACGAGCGTGGTGTTTCTGACCGCTGTCCTGGGAAGCGAAAGAGTGTCCTTGATTTCCGATATTCTTGTTTTCATATTCCTTATCTTTGCAAGCACGTTCTTTTTCGCGGACGCCGGAATGGTGTCTTCAGTCTCTGTGAAAAGAGAGGGGGGCTCCTTGCAGTTTATGAGAACTTCCATTTCGTTGAGCATCTCTTCAACAATTGCCAGGGTTGACGTGATGGCTCTTCCGTACGATTCAGAGAGACGGATCTTCCCGTAATCAGTGGACATTGTATTCTCCCATTATGCATTATCATCATGCCTGTCTATGCGCCGCCGGTGCCATGTACATCAGTATGCTCCCTGCAGCGGCAATGATTGCAGCGTATGCGAATCCCCAGGCAGCTCCTATCCCGGTCCATATCATACCGACAATAAGGCTGGAAGCAAAATCCCCTATGCCGTTGACCGTACTGAGAGCGCCGAAGGCCGTGCCGGCTATGGATTCCCGCACATAATCCCTGACGGTTGCGCGTTCAACGGTATCCTCCCACGCGATGAATATGCCGGCCAGGCAGAAGAGCAGCAGGAACCACCATATTGTCGGCAGTGCCACGGCAAAACCGACGAATGTCATGACCGCGACCACGTAACCCGCAGCAAGGAACCTGGTTTTGCAGAACCTGTCGCTGAACGCTCCAAGGGGATAGGACGCAAGGGCATAGACCACGTTGCGCAGGAGATAGAACAGCGAGGCGTAGCGGGACGCTTCAACAAGGCCGAAGCGTGCCGACAGGACGGTGGAGGCGCGCAATATCATTAAAGTCGGTGCAAAATCCGCAATGCCAAAAAGCCACACGGCAACGAGAAACTTCCTGTAGTCACGGGGTAGTGAACGGAGTGTTGTGATCAATTGCATCTCGTGGTTCACAGGATGGCACTTCTCGGTGGTCAGGAAAGCCATTGACAGGACTGACAGTATGCCGGGTATCAGGGTCAGAAGGAATATGAATCTGAAAATGCCTCCCTGTGCAGCGGCACCGCGAGGCAGCCACGAGTTAACTTTTTCAACAATGGATGCGTTCCCTGACATCCATGTGAGGATGCCGAAAGCTGTCAACGGGCCGAGTACCGCACCTGTTGAATCTCCCGCGCGATGGAAACCGAATGCTTTTCCACGATCCTCCGGGGCAACGGATTCTGCAAGCATCGCATCGCGGAGGGGCCCCCGTATTCCCCTTCCGAGCCAGCCGGCAGCGCGGCCGAGCAGGATGACGGGCCAGACAAAAGCAAAGGCAAGTATGGAAGTGGCAACCGCTGTGAGTGCATATCCGATTACTGACCAGAATTTCCTGTGGCCGAACTTGTCGCCGTAGTATCCCGCTCCCAGTTTCGTGAAACTGGAAATTGCGTCAGCCGTGCCTTCTATGAATCCAAGCGAGGCAGCTGAGGCACCGATAGTCTGCATGAATTGGGGCAGGACGGCCGTTGCCATCTCGTGGCAGAAATCACTCAGGAGACTCGTAAGTCCGAAACCGAATATGTTCCTGTTAAACCACCTCCGGGTGACGGTGCGGTTTTGTACGGATGATATTGCCATGGTTTTCATCACATCCTTTTTCAGGAAGACGATGCGACACAGGGGATGGTATTCAAGGCCTCAGCCTGCCGATGAATCTGGATTTTTTTCCAAGTTCTTCCTCAATCCTGAGCAGCTGGTTATACTTCGCCAGCCTTTCAGACCTTGCCGGTGCGCCTGTCTTAATCTGCCCGGCGTTGGTTGCCACCGTGATGTCAGAGAGGAATGAATCCTCGGTCTCGCCGGAACGGTGTGAAAACATGCAGGTATACCCGGCCTTCCTTGCAATCTTTATCGTTTCAAGGGTTTCGGTGATCGTGCCTATCTGATTGAGTTTAATCAGCACGGAGTTTGCAATGCCCTGCCTTATCCCTTCTTTCAATATGCGTGGATTGGTGACAAAGATATCATCGCCGGTAAGCTGGATTTTGTTCCCCAGCTGTCGGGTCAATATCTTCCATCCTTCCCAGTCGTTCTCAGCCAGTCCGTCCTCAATGGAAATGATGGGGTACTTTGATATCAGGTTCCCGTAGTATGAGACCATCTCTCCCGCGGAAAGGCTCTGGTTATCCGCCTTCATGAGATACCTGCCGTCCTCGTAGAACTCGCTTGCCGCAGGGTCCAGGACGATGGCAATATCCTCGCCAGGTTTGTACCCGGCTTTCTCAATACCGGTGATAATCGCCTTTATGGCCTCTTCGTTGGAAGAAAGATTGGGAGCAAAACCTCCCTCATCCCCTACGGATGTGCTCAAGCCCCTGGATTTCAGGAACGCCTTCAGATTGTGATACGTTTCCGCCGCGTATCTCAGGGCTTCACGGAAAGACGGCGCGCCTACGGGCGCAATCATAAATTCCTGGATATCAACGTTGTTATCGGCATGTTTCCCGCCGTTCAGAATGTTGAAACACGGGACCGGCAACCTTCTTGCTCTGTCTCCGCCGAGATAGGCATAAACCGGCAGGCCGGCATCGCAGGCAGCGGCTTTTGCAGCCGCGATGGAGACGCCAAGGATGGCATTTGCGCCCAGCATTGCCTTGTTCTCGGTGCCGTCAATCTCTATCATGAGCGTGTCAATCTCCTTCTGGTTCTCAGGGTTCTTGCCGGTAATTTCAGGCGCAATTATCCTGTTGACGTTGTCAACGGCCTTTAATACCCCCTTGCCCATGTACCTTGCTTTATCGCCATCGCGTAATTCAACCGCCTCTCTTGTGCCTGTTGAGGCCCCTGAAGGTACGGCAGCCCGTCCCATGACGCCGTTTTTGAGGATAACATCAACCTCAACCGTGGGATTGCCCCTGGAGTCCAGAATCTCTCTTGCCCTGACATTCTTTATCTTTGACATTTTCATTCTCCTCCTTTGGATGCACTTCGGATTTTGCATGGTATCCGGTCAGACTACATTTTCAAGTTTCCAACAGCTGTTAGATTAATTCAAAGGATTCACCAAAAATTATCTTGTATCCCTGAATGGTGCAGCCATAGAGATTGCATCCTGTTTGTGTGCTTTCCGGCAGAGATACGTGCATTTTTGCCGTTTTTTCCCACTTATGATACTATAACGCAGTTAGAAAATCAAAATCCCCGGCTGCCTGTCATTGCAGGCCGGATCTTCTAATGACGGAAGGCCGCCATGGGGCAAAGGAGACGATACCAATGTTGAAAATATCTGCTGGGAAAGGAACCAGGGGTGTAATCCTTACGGCACTATTATCTCTGTCTATTGCGGGATTCTTTGCAGGGACAGGCAACGCGGCCGGTATCAGGATAGTATCAATAGACACCAGGAGGGTTTTTGAGGCGCATCCTGCCTTCAAAGAGGCGATGGAAAAATTCCAGGCCCAGATACAGGAGATGCAGAAGAAAATAGAAGAAGCGGATGAAGAGTCCAAGGGAGAGATGCAACAGATGATGCAGCAACAACTGCAGCAGCTGGGCATGGAACTGCAGGAAGAGGCCTTTAACAGGATGCGGGTTGACGTCCAGAAGATAGCGAAAGAGAAGAAATACGGCTACGTTATTGACAGCAACATGCTCATTTCAGGCGGGAGTGACATAACAGAGGAGATTCTCGCGTCTTTTGAAAAGATGGCAAAGAAGGAACCTGCGCCGGAGCAAAAAACCGATAAGTGAAAAAATTCTTACTGTTTACCCTCCAGGGCGATATCCAGCGCTTTTCTTGCGTGTAGCACGGTTGTGTCAAAAATCCTGACAGGCGTATCAGATTCTCCTATGAGGAAAGGGAGTTCCGTACATCCCAGGATAATCCCTTCCGCTCCTTTCTGTATCAGCCTGTCAATTATCCCGAGCATTTCAACACGGGACTCTTCTTTCACCTCTTTCCTCACCAGTTCGCTGTAGATTATGTCATTCACCCTTTTCATGTCAGGTGCATCGGGTATGACGGTTTCAATGCCCATCCGTTCCAGCCCTCTTGCGTAAAATCCCTTGCTCATTGTAAAGACTGTTCCGAGGAGACCCGCTCTTTTTATCTTTTCTTTCCTAATCTCCTCCCCGGTAACGTCTATGATGCTTATCCACGGTATGGGTATATCACGCGAGACCTCGTCAAAGACTATATGGATTGAGTTGCAGGCGGCAACGACGAAATCAGCTCCCGCATCGCTCAACCTGCCGATGGCCCTTTTCACCTCTACCGCGATTTCATAACCGGCATCTATGAATCTCTGGAAGTCAAGACTGTAAATAATTATCTCCGGATAGGCGAAATTTCGGTACCGCCTGTAATATTCATGAACGATGTAAAGATAATATGAAACCGTTGATTCAGGTCCGAGTCCTCCCAGTATGCCTATTTTTTTCATTTCACGTTTCCTGTCACTCTGATGACCACCATCGTATGATAACGGAACGGCGGTATCTCCACCGTCGCCTTTCCTCCGGAAACAACAGGAGACAGTTTCTTCTCCACCGCCTGCTGCTCCTCCTCAAAATGGTAAGGTCTCAAGGCATATACGTCCTGAATTTTTCCTGAACCTATCTCTGCGCTTACGTGCACACCTGCCAGCGGAACCGCTTCATCAACCCAGTTTATATCCCACCGGTCTTTGGTAGGCGGTATCCGCACCAGATGGATTATAAGGTCATAGCCGTTTGCGGTGTCCCGCCGGTACACGAATTTCTTCCACCATATTTCTTCAGGGCTTTCAACATTGACATCTTTTTCAGGTTCGTTTACTGCTTTGATATCAGGAGCCCACAGGAAGCGTGAATACCTTGTCTGGAACTGCAATGCGGGGTCCGCACTGTGCCATGAATCAGCAATGACGATATGGTGCTGGGCGGATGTCACCAGAGCCATATAATAATTCACGGTGGGCCAGCCCCACTTTGATAAACCCGGCTTATCAGTATCCGTGGGTATCGGCGGGTAAACATAGCCGATTATGGCATTTCCCCCGTATCTCTGCACTATGTAGTCGCGGTTGCCGCAAAGTACTTCCATGAACTCTTTCGGCCGGCGGTCAAGACCTTCGTAACCCCCGGAATGGAAAGGGACGGACATTTCCATGAGACAGGAGACATTAGGCCTGCTGAATACTTCACGTATCCAATCGTCACTGACATCCCCTTCAGTCCCTGAACCCAGCAACTGATAACTGTCCGTGAGACGTGCAATCGGAGGCCACCTGAAACTGTGGTTGTACCAGGTTCCGAAACAGGGGTTTTCCCCCTTCAGTATCCGGTAATATATATCCTGCATGCTGGCATTTGACCTGGCTGTTTCCTCTCTGTCCCCGGGAACATTTATCCTGCCGTCATATCCGTAGCCTTTCAGGGCAGTTATTGTACCGTCTATGAAGACGCCGTCAAACCCCTGTTGTTTCGCATATTCCCTGATGCAGGTTGCTCCATATTCTATGTTGTCCGCCATACCGAAGTTGGACGGTACATGCTGCCATGAAGTATATTTTCTGTCCAGATAGGTTTTTTTCACCTGTCTCTTGGGTCCCGCCTCTATGGGAGAGGCAAGTACCATGGGGTCGGGGTACCCTCCATAAACAGGGTCAACCGCAAACTGGCCGTTGGGGTCGTAAAGCGCATATTCCGGATGTTCACGCACCTCTTCATAGCCCATTATCCCTGAAAAATGGCAGTTCTGGTAAAACGTGACCTTTTTCCCTTTTGCCTGCCACATCTTTGTCATGTCCCGGATTCCGCGTGGACTTATGGGAGTTCCCCCCTGTTCGCCTATAATAAGCTCTGCATCGGTCGTATGAATTCCCCACGAGGTGGGAACCGCGGAGAAGAAATGCTGCATATTGTTGTATCTGCCGCCTGAATGCATTTGTACCCTGAACCATTCCTTTGCAACCTGATAGTACTCCTGCCAGCTGTCCATCTCCTTGCCCGACTCATCCATCACTTTCACCTCGATTGCCCTGCCGTATGTCTCGGGGCCTGCATTATAACTTACCGTCCAGTTTTGCTGTCCGCCTGCAGGGATTGATACGTTCTCCCTGCCGACCTCGTTTACCGTATCCAGATCCTTATGATGCAGGGCAATGAGCGCTACCTTCTGTTCGGTCGCTTTTGTATTTTTCACAGACACCTTTACGGTCGCGTTCTCCCCTTCTTCATACAGTATCCTGTCCGGCTCTATTGCCGTGACAAACACTGCGTCTTCTTTGATTTTCCTCTTGCCCGGGACATAATCTATCGTTGTCCCTGCCTCAGTCGCTTTTATCCGTTCAGGCGGTTCAACCTTTCTTCCGGCTAACGTGTTTAGAACCTGCGTGAGTACTATCATCTCGTTGTAATATGGCACCCGCACCACGGAAAGTTCTTCTGTAAGCACGTACGGAGCAAGCGTTTTCATCTCTGCATTCATGGACTCCACAAGCGTGCTGTCCATCGTCCCCCTGGCCTGTAAAAATGCATCCAGGGCTTCCCGGTATGACTTCCGTCGTTCCGCAAAGACCTCATCAGCCTTCACGACATCATTGTCCTCTATCAGTGCGCCGGTGCCGTACAGGGCCTCTTCCTCCTTCACTATCAGGTCCAATGCAGGATTGGAAGGAAGTATGTCAACCTCGTCTATATTGAGAGCTCCCTTTTCAACGCCCACCCATGGGTGTACATTCCACAAAAGAGGTGTTTTCACAAGCAGGTGGCGGTATCTTATCCACTTATCGCTGTTCACCTCAACAACCATATCTTCAGCCGCTTCACCCGGTTTCACCAGCTGTAACGCCCTGCCTTCATCATCCTTCCCGTAAGAGATAACATGAAAACGGAGTTGTCCCCTGCCGCGGGTCCAGATGGTGTAGACGTAATTGCGTTCCTCCAATACGTATCCGTGATAGCCTGTGAGATAAACCCCTTCTCCGGAGAGTTTTACATAACTGTCCGCCTGCACCCCGCCGCTTGTGGGAAATTCCACTGTACCGTTACTGCCGATTAACCCCCACCACCAGTCGGGCCAGTTGTCTGCATCAGGACATTTCCACCCGGCTTTGCGGTAATTCTCCACGGTCTCCTGGGTGAAATACGGTACCTTGGCTCCCCGGCTTCCGAAATTGCTGTTGCGGACCTGCGAAAAACCCCAGGTACCAATCAAAAGAAAAATCAGGATGCAAAAAGTCCATATTTTCCCACGCATTATTTGCTCCTTAAAACCGACCAGTCCATTACCACCTTCCCGCATTTACCGGAAATCATCACCTCAAACGCCTCTTCAAACTCGGTGTAATGGAAACGGTGTGTGATAACCGGCCTGATATCCAGGCCTGAATGCAGCATTGCCTGCATCATGTACCATGTTTCGTACATTTCCCTGCCGTAGATACCCTTGATTGTGAGCATGTTGAAGATAACCCTGTGCCAGTCAATGGCAAGTTCTCCTGCCGGGATGCCGAGAAGCGCGATCTTCCCTCCGTGGCACATATTTCCAATCATCTCCCGCAGCGCTTCTCCGCTCCCTGACATCTCAAGGCCCACGTCAAACCCCTCCTTCATCCCGAGTTTCTTCTGCACATCCCTGAGGTCCTCTTTCCCTCCGGCTTCCGCTGCAAGGTCGGCGCCCATCTTCTCAGCCAGTCTCAAGCGATAGGGGTTCTTGTCTGTGACCACCACGTAGCGTGCACCCGCATGTCTGACTATCGCAGATGCCATCAGACCGATCGGGCCTGCTCCTGTAATCAAAACGTCCTCTCCGAGGGTTTTAAAAGAGAGGGCAGAGTGGGTGGCGTTTCCGAAAGGGTCAAATATCGCAAGTATTTCCAGGGGAATAGAAGGATCAGCGTGCCATACGTTGGTAATGGGGATGCATATATACTCGGCGAAACTCCCGGGCCGGTTTACTCCGACGCCTTTGCTGTCGTTGCATAAATGCCTGCGCCCCGCAAGGCAGTTGCGGCACCTGCCGCACACGATATGACCCTCGCCGGACACGATATCCCCGATTTTCAGGTCTTTAACGTTGCTGCCCATCCCCGCCACCGTCCCGACAAACTCATGGCCGACGGTTATCGGAACCGGGATTGTTTTTTGCGCCCACTCATCCCAGTTGTAGATATGAACATCCGTTCCGCAAACGGCGGTCTTGAGAACCTTTATCAGAACATCGTTTATACCCACCTCCGGAACGGGAACTTCTTCCAGCCGGAGGCCCTTGCTGCGTTCGCTTTTTACAATCGCTTTCATTTATCCCGAACTCTCCTTTGATATGCTTTCATAGTGAGGGGTTTCGTTTTATCTCTTCTGAAACCTTTATTTTCCATTTATTCGGGACAGTCCCCGAACCCTCCTTTTAGAAAGCGTGAAATGTGAGACGTTGTGTTTGTCATTGCGAGCGTTCTTTGCGCGGCAATCTCAACCTTTCTTTTTCCTCTCACATCT
>CAYOFY010000032.1:9349-16359 GCA_964403465.1 uncultured bacterium | reverse complement strand
AAGGTCAAGCAGAACCTACGGGTCCCTGCCTCTACGGGTTCGGGTTGACCGCATGAACCCGGAGGTAACTCCGGGTCAAGATGAATGGCCGTTTAAACAGAATCCGGCTTATGAACTACCCCCTTTACTCCGAACACTGCCATGCATCTCTTACGAAGTGAGGAGTTTTTGATTTTGATTTCCTTTTAGATTCATAAACGGGAGAAAAAATGTCTATCGAAAAATGGGTTGAAAACGGGATTGAAAACCTTATGGAAGAGTTCGGGGAATCCAGCGTTAAGAAAGCGGTTGATTCGGTCAAGAGATTTGAGGTTGAGGTTCCAACATGGGCACTGGGGCCTTTCGGTGGGGGCAGGTTCGGTAACTACATACCTCCGGGTTACGCAAGAAACATAAAACAAAAACTTGACGATGTTGCATTTATCAACAAACTCACGGGAGTTGCATCCAGGGTTTCAACCCACGTATTATGGGATTTTTCAGAAGACGGAATGGAGGGTGACTATGATATAGCACTTGCGGTGAATGAGGAATGCAGGAAAAGAAAACTTCTCATGGGTTCCGTCAATCCCACATATTTCCTCAAGGGTTCGGAGAGCGGAAGTTTCATATCTCACTCAGGCGCCACAAGGAAAAGATATATTGAACAGACCCTGCTTGCAGGGAAGATCGCAGATCAACTCGGAAGCGGAGTAATAAGCCTGTGGTTCCCTGACGGTTCACTTTATCCCGGGCAGATAGAACTCAGAGATGCCTATGAAAGAATGAAGGATTCATTGCTTGAATGTTATACCTCAATTCCGAAAAGAATAAACATACTCATAGAGTATAAAGTTTTTGAGCCAGGCACATACAGCACAACCATACCCGACTGGGGAACCTCGTATACCCTCGCAAAATCCCTGGGCAAGAATGCGGGTGTTCTTATAGACCTGGGACACCACCACCACGGCACAAACGTGGAGCAGATAGTCGCAGTTCTTATTGCGGAAGATATGCGCTGTGGGTTTCATTTCAACACCCGATACTCGGCAGACGACGACCATGCAGTGGAACCAAACCAGGAGAACGCAAGAATATTTTATGAACTCTTCAAAGGAAACGTCATTGCGGGCAAGAATGGAAAAAACTGGGCGTATATGATAGACCAGGCAAGCAGCCGGGAAAACAGGATTCATGCATTGCTGCACTCCATTGACTCCCTGCAGCTATCCCTCGCAAAAGCATGCCTGGTGGATTCGGAGAAAATCATGCAACACAGGAAGAAAGATGAAATAGTACCCGCCAACCGACTTTTCAACGACGCTCTTATCAGTGCCGATGCGAGACCAATCGTTGTGAGAGCGCGTCTGGAGAAAGGACTGCCCCCTGATCCCGTGAAAACATATCTTGAAAGCGGTTACCAGCAGAGAATAGAAAAAAGATAAGCGCTTATTTTTTTCTGCTGTCTGCACCTTTTTCTTTCCCTTTTCAGATTCCCAAAAAATATATTTGACAAAAAAATTTATTGGGTATTTAATATACCCAAAAGGAATGAAATGGTATATTTTGGTGAATTTAGGGGAAGAACAGATAAACAGGGCCGTATCGTAATTCCGGCAAAATTGAGGGGTTCCCTTTCCAACAAGGGAAATGGGGATGTCTATATTACCAAGGGGCTTGAAAACTGCCTTTTTATTTTTTCAGCGAAAGCGTGGAAGAACCAGAGCACGAAACTGAAAGACCTTCCTTTCACCAAGGGAAATCCGCGGACATTCACCCGCCTCTTTTTCTCGGGAGCTTTCCAGTCCCATATGGACAAGCAGGGCAGAATTCTCGTACCGTCAAACCTCCTCTCGTATGCGGATATAAAAGAAAATATAGTCATAATAGGCGCCGGGACAAGAATTGAATTATGGGATGAGGACAGATGGTCCAAATACTACGAGAGTTCTCTTAAGATTTATGAAGATATCTCGGAAAGAATGATGGAAATGTGAATATGGAGCACTATCCCGTGATGAAGGAGGCTGTGCTGAATTATCTTGACCCCAGAGACGGTGGAATCTATGTGGATGCGACATGCGGTCACGGCGGACACAGCAGGTATCTGCTGGAAACAAATAAGAATATACGCCTGTACGGATTTGACAAGGATGGCGATGCCATCGCGGCAGTATCAGGGGAACTAACGGCTTTCAAGAACTTCAAAGCCATACAATGCGGTTATGAGAATATGGATGGGGCCCTCAGGAACGAGGGTATAGACGGCGTGGACGGTATACTGATGGACCTTGGTTTTTCAACAGACCAGATAAAAGACGCCGAACGCGGTTTCAGTTTCCAGATTGAAGGTCCCATTGACATGCGGTACGACAGGGGAGCGGATCTGACCGCAGGGGAAATAGTAAACAGGTGGAGCAGGAACGACCTTATCTGGATTTTTGAGAACCTCGGAGAGATAAGGAAGGCGAGAAAGATCGTTGATGCATTGGTTGAACGCAGAAAGGAAAAGAGATTCGAAACAACCATTGAGCTGGCTGATTTCATAAAGCAGCGCTGCAGACACAGGACAAAGATCCATCCGGCGACCAAGTTCTTCATGGCCCTGAGAATTGCAACGAACAATGAGACGGAAACAATACGACAGGGGTTGATAAAGGCCGCAGAGGTGCTCAAGAGAGGTGGACGGCTTGTTGTAATTTCATTTCATTCAATTGAGGATAGGATTGTAAAACATTTTTTTCGCGAAAATGAAAAATTGCGTATTCTGACGAAAAAACCCGTTACCGCGGATGAAAGAGAACTCTCTGTAAACCCGGAAAGCAGGAGCGCAAAACTGAGAGCGTGCGAGAGGAAATGAGGAGAAAAAGATTTTCGTTATCCACCCTGGGGGTTTCTCTGGTCCTGATATGGATCCTGTCATGCTCCTACGTGTTCATATACTGCAAACTCGTCGCCATAGGATACAAGATGGAAGACGCAAAAAAAAGATTTGAAGAGCTCAACATGATAAACAAGAACTGCAAGGCTGAGATTCTGACTCTATCTTCCCCGGAAAATCTTTTGCAGACAGCTAAAACATGCAATATTGAACTGGTAAGCCCCTCGGAATGGTGCTACGTTGATATAGATACGGACGATAACCGGAAAGGCAACAGTAATGATACGGCTGAAGCAGGTACCCGCTGAAAAAGAGCCTTTTACAGTGAGGTTGCTGAGCGCGCAACTCACTTTTGCCGCCTTGTTTCTGCTCGTCCTGTTCTATCTCTGCAAGATTCAGCTTGTCAACCCGCCAGATGACACAAACGGCAAATACGCGAAGATAGAAGTCCCTGTTCCGCGTGGCAACATCTATGACAGAAATGGAAAAATTCTCGCAATGAGCGTTCCTTTCTACTCCCTGTACATTGACTCATGGGAAGTGAAACACCATGTGAAGAAAGAACCCGGCTATACAGAACGATTGAAAAAGGAACTCTCTTCACTTCTGGAGATAAACCCCGAAGAGATTGCAAATAAAATCGGGCAAAGATACCCGCTGATTAAGAAGGAACTTTCCGTGGAAGAATATACCGCAATAGTGTCGGCAGATTTGCCCGGAACGGTTTTCCTGCCGGGGTACAAGCGCGTCTATCCCAACGAAAAACTCGCCTGTCATATAGTCGGATTTGCAGGTACTGACGGGTATGGGCTTGAAGGAATAGAGTTCTACTACAACAGTCTTCTCCAGGGCGAAAAAGGAATTTCTCTCTTCCTGAAAGACGGTTCCGGAGAACTGGTATACTCCGTTGAGAAAAAACTTGCACTCCCCAGGCAGGGGAAGGACCTATGCCTGACAATAGACTCCGACCTGCAATTCATAGTCGAGGAGGAGATATCAAAGGTTTATGAAAAGTATCACGCCAAGAGTGTTTCGGCAATTCTGCTTGACTATGATACAGGCGAGATTCTTGCCCTTGGAAATATGCCCGACTACGATCCCAACAAACCAGATCTTTACAGCGATTCGGACAGGAGAAACAGGGCCGTGACGGATCTTTTTGAACCAGGTTCAACCTTCAAGATAGTGACTGCCGCGGCCGCAATTGAAGAAGGAATCTTTAACCCGAAGAACGTGATATTCTGCGAAAATGGAATCTGGTTTGTCAGAAACCATTACCTGCGGGATGTACATCCTTACGGCAAACTCACGGTGGCCGAGGTTATTGAGAAATCAAGCAACATAGGTACTGTAAAGATGGCGATGGAACTCGGCGAAAGTAAGTTATACGAGTACTGCAGGAATTTCCGATTCGGTTTACCAACGGAAATTGACCTTCCTGGCGAAATACCCGGAATTCTGAGGCCGCTCAATAAATGGTCGGGATATTCAATAACCGCGGTTCCCATCGGACAGGAAGTCGGGATAAACTCCCTGCAAAGTATTTGCGCCCTGGGGGTGATAGCCAACGGCGGATATGTGATAAACCCGCACGTATTGAAGGAAATCAGGGGCCCGGGTTCTGAAAAAATAACCATCTTCAAGGATAAAATCAGGCAGAGAATCCTTTCAGAAAGCACATGCAACACCCTCAAGGAGATACTGGAGGCGGTCACCGGACCGTCTGGCACGGCACCCCTTGCAAATATCCCGGGATACAGAATAGGTGGCAAAACGGGCACGGCACAGAAAATAGTGGACGGCAATTATTCAAAAGACAGGTATGTTGCTTCCTTCATCGGTTTCTTGAACGACCCTGAAGCGAGGATGCTTCTTCTGGTAAAGGTTGACGAGCCGAAACCGATTTACTACGGCGGACTCGTTGCCGCTCCGGCCTTCAGAAACATACTCTGGAGAACCCTGCAACACAACAACATACCTCCTGCGCCTGAAGCAGAAGACTATAAGATAGTCATGAAACCAAAGACATGAAAATCAAAGAACTCATAAAGGTACTTGATTTAAGAAAGGTTCCCGCCAACCTCGTCAACATTGAGGTTGAAGGAATTGCATACGATTCCCGAAAAATAAAAGAGAATTTCATTTTCGTCGCCTTGAAAGGCACCTCTTCTGACGGGCACCAGTTCATAAACGACGCAACGGCAAGAGGCGCAAAGATAATCATCGTAAACCGCAAGAGCGCAGTACTTCCCTCCGATGTATCTGAAATCATGGTTGACGACACACGCAAGGCCCTGCATGCACTTGCGACGGAATTTTACGGGCATCCGTCAAAGAAACTCAAATTGGTCGGAATCACAGGAACAAATGGCAAAACCACGACTTCTTACATCATAAAACGGATTTTTGAACATACGGGCAACAAATGCGGTCTTGTAGGAACCATCTCCTACCAGGTGGGAGAACGTACAATCAGTTCCACAAATACGACCCCTGAATCGCTTGACCTTCAAAAACTCCTTGCTGACATGATTGATGAAGGGTGCCGGGCCGCGGTAATGGAAGTGTCGTCTCACGGGATAGAACAGGGACGAATTTCCAAACTGCATTTCGATGCGGGCATCCTTATGAACATAGCCCCTCACGAACATCTTGACTACCACAAGAATTTCAGAAACTATCTCCATGCAAAGATGAAATTCTTCAGTCATTATTTGAAAGAAAGCGAGAAAGAGAAAAAGGTTGGTATCATAAATTGCGATGACGCCTACGCGGGACATTTCATAAAGTGTCTCAGAAAAAATTCTATCAATTGCATGACGTTCGGGAAAAACAGCGCAGACATAAGACTTCTTGATTACGGGGTGCAACGGGATGGAAACCGCCTGACGGTGGAGATAAACGGCAAAAAGATGGATTTCCGCACGAAGATACGCGGATTGGGCAATATCTATAATACGCTTGCCGGCATAGCATTCGCCGTCTCCCAGAATATCCAGCCCGAAGTATTGAAAGAGTCGTTAATGCTCATATCCTCGGTTCCCGGCAGGTTTGAATCGGTAAACGAGGGACAGAATTTTGATGTGATAGTTGACTATGCACACACCCACCATGCCCTGACCAATCTTTTGAGATCCGTAAAAGAACTGAATCCCGGGCGTATTATACTTGTCTTCGGATGCGGGGGAGACAGGGACAGGAGCAAAAGACCTCTCATGGGAAACGTTGCAGTCAGAATGGCCGATATAGTCTTCATAACCTCGGACAACCCGCGCTCCGAAAATCCTGAGGACATCATAAGGGAGGTGGAACGCGGGATACCTTTCTATCTCAGGAAGAAATACGTCTCCATTCCGGACAGGAAAAGGGCGATCAGGGAAGCTATCTCCATGGCCGGTGAAAATGACTGCGTCCTCATTGCCGGCAAGGGTCATGAAACATTCCAGATAATGAAAAACACGGTCATACCCTTTGATGACAGGGAAGAGGCTAAAAGGGCAATAAAGGCACTGAAAAACGGCATCTAAATGGAAAATGTGAAACTTGAGAAGATAGCAAGGTGGTGCAGCGGAAAGGCCACCGACATAAAACTCCTCAAGAAATCCTGCTGCGGTATTTCAACCGATACCCGCACCATAAAGAAAAACGAGGTATTCATCGCCCTCAAAGGTGAAAATTTTGACGGAAACCACTTCATAGACTCCGCCTTTCAGAAAGGGGCCATTGCCGCAATAGTTACAGCGGATTCTGTCTTCCGGGGAAAAAAAATAATAACCGTCAGGAATTCCCTGAAAGCTCTTGGCGACATAGCGAAAGGTTACAGGAAGGAATTTGATTCATACCTGATAGGGATAACCGGAAGCGATGGGAAAACAACCACGAAAGAATTCCTGAGAAAAACACTTTCGGTCCGTTACAGCGTAAGGGCAACCGAGGGCAATTTCAACAATGAAATAGGGCTTCCTCTTTCCATATTCAATCTTGACAATAAAACTGATTTTTGCATACTTGAAATGGGCATGAACAAGAAAGATGAGCTGCGGTACCTCGGAGAGATAGCGGGAGCGCAGGCAGGAGTGATAACAAATACCGCCTCGGCCCACATCGGTTTCTTCAAAAACGAATACGCAATAGCAGAGGCAAAATC
>CAYOFY010000032.1:1915-9249 GCA_964403465.1 uncultured bacterium | reverse complement strand
ACCCCCCTGCCCGGACGGGGCTTGATTCATAGCCTGCCTGATATTACAATCATAGACGAAACATATAATTGCAACCCCAACTCGCTCAGGTCAGCACTGTGCAACTTCAGCAGAAAGGATTTCAAAAGAAAAATAGTGGTTCTCGGAGACATGGCCGAACTGGGAAGATTCTCGTCCTTCTTCCATCATAATACGGGGACTGTCATCAAGAATCTGGACATAGACACAGTCATCACATTCGGAGAGGAAAGCAGAATCATACGCAAAGCGGCCGGTTCCGAATGCAGGCATTTTGAAAATGTTGAAGACGTGAACAAGCATCTGTCAGGAATCGTAAGAAAGGGCGATGCCATACTGGTCAAAGGTTCAAGGATTATGAAGATGGAAAGAATCACCGATTATCTTTACGAAAAATACGGGAGATGACATGCTATATAAAATTCTCTATCACTTTACGCAATACTGGTTTGGCTTTAACGTATTCAGGTATGTAACGGTCAGGACTGTTCTTGCCACTCTGACATCCCTTTTTATTTCAATCATCTTCGGATGGAAGGTAATTTCAGCCCTCAAGCACCTCTGCCATCCAAACATGCTCAATTTCAGACAGGACAGCAAAGAAAAAACCCCAACAATGGGCGGTTTGCTCATAATCGGCAGTCTCCTCATCTCCGTCCTCTTATGGAGCGACCTGAAGAACACCTACACCCTCCTTCTGATACTCCTGTCAGTCTGGCTGGCGTCCCTCGGCTTCTGGGACGACTACATAAAACTCCGCCGGCAGAGTCATAAGGGACTCCGGCCTCTGATAAAGATACTGGGACAGATAGGTATCGGGTTTATTGTGGGGACAATCCTGTACTACCGCTACGGACTGAATTTCAACACATCAATATATCTGCCGTTTTTCAAAAAAATAATAATTCCCCTGGGTGCATATTACATTCTTTTTGCAACCCTTGTCATAGTAGCCACATCAAACGCGGTAAACCTGACTGATGGGATGGATGGGCTCGCTATCGCCTCAGTGCTCATGGTTGCCCTCACCTATGGTGCCATATCGTATATCGCCGGCAATATAAAATTTGCGCAATATCTGAATATACCCTTCATAAAAGGGACTGAGGAAGTAACGGTATTCTCGGGAGCGCTCGTAGGGTCATCTCTCGGATTCCTGTGGTACAACTGCTATCCCGCGGAAATCTTCATGGGGGATACGGGTTCGCTCATGCTGGGCGGTATAATAGGACTGCTTGCAATCATAGTGAAACAGGAACTTTCCCTGATCATTGTCGGAGGCATCTTTTTCATGGAAGCATTTTCCGTTATCATCCAGGTAGCGTCGTTCAAGACGAGGGGCAAGAGGGTATTTCTCATGACTCCCATTCACCATCATTTTGAACTCAGGGGGATTCCTGAACCGAAGGTGATTGTGAGGTTCTGGATACTGGGCATTATCTTTGCTCTGTTCACACTCATGACGCTTAAAGTCAGATAATTCCCCTCGCTATTTTCCCTTCCCCCGGGCGAGGGAAAAAGAGGGCATGAAAGAGTTGAAATGGAAATAAAGAACAGGAAGATTGCTGTTGCAGGCATGGGCAAGACAGGTGTTGATACCGCGTTTTTCCTTGCGAAAAGAGGAGCCCTTGTCTATGTTACGGAAAACGCGGCAACGGAACAGGTAAAGAAATCTGCGGCTGAACTTGAGACAAAAGGCATAAGAACGGAAATCGGAGGACACACCGAAAAATTCATGGAAGGGGCCGAACTGCTTGTATCCAGCCCCGGCGTTCCGGATAAGAGTCTTCCCATAATGTACGCTGAGAATAGAAAAATCCCGGTTATCAGCGAGATTGAACTTGCCTTTGCGTTCTCGCCGACCAAAAAAATTATTGCGGTCACCGGTACAGACGGCAAGACCACGACGACTGCACTGACCGGGGCAATCTTCATGAAAGCAGGTCTGCCGTCGGTCGTATGCGGCAACATAGGCAACACGTTCATTGGAGAACTTGACCGACTGGATGCTGACACATGGGTGGTACTTGAGATCAGCAGTTTCCAGCTTGAAAAAACAAGGACGTTCAGACCTCTTGTGGCATGTCTGCTCAATATTGCCGAGGATCATTTTGACAGACATCTGTCCATGGAAAATTACGTGGATGCCAAGAAGCGGGTTTTTGCAAATCAGGGCATGGATAACTTCGCCGTACTGAACCACGACGACAGTTACTGCAGAAGCATTGCAAGAGACCTGAAATCCAGGAAATTCTTTTTCAGCCGGGAGAATATGATTGAAAAGGGCGTCTATCTGAACGGAAACGTTGTTTTTTCAAATATGAGCGAAGATACCGGAGGCATCATTGAGATTGACAGGACAAACCTGTGGGGAAAGGGAAATTCCGAAAACGTGATGGCATCTGTTCTCACAGGACTTATATGCGGGATAGACAGAAACACCATAAGGGAAGCCGTGTATGAATTCACCCCCCTGCCCCACCGCCTGGAAAAGGTCGCGGAGATAAAAGGGGTATTGTTCATAAATGATTCCAAGTCCACAAATCCCCATTCTGTCATAAACGCCCTCTCAAGCATTGAGGAAAAAAACAATGCCATACTTATCATGGGCGGTCAGAACAAGGACATTTCATTCTTGTCCGTCATCCCGCATTTCAAGAACCGCGTAAAACTGCTGGTTTTGCTCGGTGAGGCCAAAGAATTCCTTCAGGCGGAATTCAAAAACTGCAAAATACCTGTACGACCGGTCAACAGTATGGAAGAAGCGGTGCGTATCGGTTTTAAAAACGCATCCTCCGGGGATATAGTACTGCTTTCTCCGGGATGCGCGTCATTTGACATGTTCAGAAATTACAAGGAGCGGGGAGATGCTTTCAAAAAAGCGGTCAATTCTTCACTTTAGGATATGGCTTTCCGGGGCTGCTCTGATTATTCTCGGAAGCATCTTTGTCCTGAGTTCCAGTTCAATCTACGGTATCTCAAGAACGGGGAACCCCGCGTACTACTTTCAAAAACATCTGATATGGCTCCTGCTCGGTGGTGCCGGAGTTTACGCCCTCAACAGGATGAACATCAAGTCGCTCGAAAAGTACAGTCTTCCGGTATTTCTCTTTTCTCTTCTTCTGCTGCCCATGCCAAGATTCTTCGGCGAATTACGCTGGATAAGACTGGGGCCCCTGAGCTTCCAGCCCTCTGAACTCGTAAAATTCACGTTCATAATATACCTCGCCGATTACCTGAAAAGAAAAAAACCGGAAATTGGAACTTTCAAGGCACTGATCGTCCCGCTGGTCGCCCTGATGTTGATAACGGGGATTCTTCAGATGCAGAAAGACATCGGAACTTTCGTTATCATCTTCTTCACATTCATTCTCCTGATATTCCTCGCAGGTGTGAAGGTTAAGCATATAGCGATTATCCTGCTTTCCGGGGTCCTGCTCTTTGGAGCAATGATTATGATGTTTCCTTACAGGAGGGAAAGGATAAGAGCTCATTTTGACCACACGGCAGATACGCAGGGAGCAAGATACCAACCCCTGCAGTCCATCATTACGCTCGGTTCCGGAGGACTCACGGGAAAAGGGCTGGGTTCAGGAGAAAGGAAACTGAAATTCCTTCCAGAAGCGCACAAGGATTATATCTATGCCGTGGTTGGCGAAGAGATGGGCTTCCTGGGGACATCTTTCGTTCTGGGCCTGTTTGCACTGATAGTATTCTCATGTTTCGCAATCTCCACCATGACAACGGACGATTACCTTAAATTGCTCACCACGGGAATTGGAGGTCTGTTCGGATTCCAGTTCCTTCTCCATGCCTGCGTAGTCCTGAACATCATTCCTTCAAAAGGGACAACCCTGCCTTTCTTCAGCGTGGGAGGTTCTTCATTTCTCATAAACGTGCTTGCCCTTGGCGTCCTTCTCAATATTTCAAGAAAAGTTTGTGTTGAAGATGCGCAGGATGATTTTGAATGTATCCGCATCACATCTCCCTGACTGCTGTTTGTATGACCAAGGGACAGTTTATCTGACATATACGGGATTGGAAAAAGCCATGTTCCGGTGTTTGTCAAACAGGGGTACCCTGAGGTAATTTCCTGTTATTCTCCCGGGGATATTAAAACGGAGGCAAACTCTGTATCAATTGATACGGTCGGCAGAACGTTTTCTAACCGGCTATTTCTGAGAGCGATACGTTCAGCTTTATGTTCATCCGCAGAGGGAGACTCTGCTTTGTAGAGGGTTTCTGGTCAGGCCCCGGAGGCACCTTGAACACCACGCTGAGAATAAGGTCAATCACTCCGCTAAAACTTGTCAGTTCTCCTTCATTCTCGTCAAAAAGAAATTCCCCTTTTGAGGAATTCCTGCCCGTGAAACTGACAGAAACATCCCCGTCTCTTTTCTGTTCCCTTATCGACTGGTTTGACAGCAGTTCTATTCTTGAAGACCCCTCTTCCGCAGGGTTATATACGTATGTGAATCTTAGAGCGCACATCGGGACTCCGGGCAGGCTGAAGGCCGGGATTGTCTTCTGCCATCGTGTTCCGGAACGCAGTCTCGCAGGAAAGTCGGGTATCATCATCAGCATCTGGGACAGGTTCAGAATGCCCGGACTGATTTCAGTTGCACTCACCACCTCTCCGTTTTCCCTTATCTCCATCATTGCGGCTGATATGACCTGAGACCTTGCGGTCTCACTCCCGGTAAAGTCCTCAAGAACCATATCATTGAGTTTTACGAATGTTCTTGAAGGCGTCAGTTTCATCGCACATATCTCTCCCACCTTCTCTATCGTGTCAATCCTTATCCTGCCTTTTGAAAGAACACTGAATTCCTGAGCAGGCACCCCCTCGTACTGATAGGATATCGTGCCGTCTATTTTAAAATCGTAGTTGAGCGGCTTTTCCGTTGAAAAATTGTATTTGACCTGTCCGAAACAGATCCCGGAATTTAAAAATAATCCTGCTAAAATTGAGAGAACCATTGAACTCTGTATTCGTGTCTTCATTGGAATTCTCCTCGTGCGATAAATCGCACCGGTATAACTCTTGCTCCCCTCTCCCCCGGAGTGCGAGGAACAGTGAGAATACTTCATCTGTTTTCCCCGGCGAATTCTCTCAACCTCTGCACCGTTAATTCAAGGTTTTTCATGCTCGTTGCATATGAAATCCTTGTAAATTTCTCAGCGCCGAAATCATCACCCGGAACCACGGCAAGGAATTTTTCTTCAAGCAGGCGTCTGCTCAGAACAACCGATTGCATATCCCTGTAATTGAAGAACAGGTAGAAAGCACCCATCGGCACAGGATAATCGAATTCCGGAGGAAGGTTTCTGACCAGATAATTCCTTCTCCTTTGAAATTCGTCCACCATTCCGGAGTACAGTTTTTCCCCTCCCTTGATGGCAAAATACGCCGCCTTCTGGGATATTGAACACGGAGCCGAAGTAGTCTGACCCTGCACCTTGCCCACGGCATCCGCAATCTCCTTTTCAGCCGCTATGTATCCTATCCTCCAGCCGGTCATGGAAAATGTCTTTGAAGCCGCATTGACAATCACCGTCAGTCTCTTCATCTCGGAAGAATGGGATGCGATGCTTGTATGCCGCACGCCTTCGTATATGATTTTCTCATATACCTCGTCGGATATGCAGAGGATATTATTCTTCAGAAGAATTTCGGCAATCGCATTTATTTCATTCCTGTCGTACACTATTCCTGTCGGGTTGGAGGGACTGTTGAGTATCAGGGCCTTTGTCTTTTTGCCTGTGAGCGATTTCAGGTGTTCCATATCCATCTTGAAGTCTTCGTTCCATCTGCAAAAAACAGGCACTCCACCCGCAAGTCTTACCATTTCAGGATAGCTGACCCAGTACGGAGCCGGTATTATCACCTCGTCGCCAGGCTCTATTATCGTAAGGAAAATATTATAAAGCGAATGTTTTGCGCCGTTTGAAACCACGACCTGCTCGGGAGAGTAGGAAAGCCCGTTCTCCTTTTCAAGTTTTTCGCTTATCGCCTTTCTCAGTTCGGCATTCCCGCTGGCCTCGGTATATTTCGTAAAACCGTCCCGTATGGCCTGCACTGCATACTCCTTCACCGGGTCAGGAGTGTCGAAGTCCGGCTCTCCAACGGAAAGGTTTATCACGTCAACACCCCTGGCTTTCAGTTCCCTGGCCTTCCTGTTTATCTCAAGCGTCGCCGACGGCTTGATCTGCCTTACCCTGTCAGATATCATAATGGTTTTTCCTGGGATATTAGAGATTGCCGCGCCATAATACGGCTCGCAATGACAAAAAACAAGCAAGAATTTTGCCGTTTATTTTAACATGTGTTATCATTATGGGCAAATTATATAAGGAGACATGGTGAATCCGCACCTGCGCAAACTCGCCAAAATACTGGGTAAAGAGGACATGGACAGGTTGTCAAGGATAAAGAATGATGGTGTTCATGAATTCATTGCCGATGCGGCGAGAATCTGCAATCCCGCTGAAGTTTTCATCTGCAGCGACACTCCTGATGAGATTGCGCGCATAAAGAACATGGCCGTCGTGTCCGGAGAGGAATCCGCCGCACTTGCCATCCCCGGGCACACATTTCACTTTGACGGAATCAATGACCAGGGCAGAGACAGGGAAGTCACAAAATTTCTCGTACCCGAAGGGGATTCCCTGACCCCCAACCTAAACCAGATTGAAAGGGAAGCGGGACTGAACGAGGTTTTTTCTTTCCTGAAAGACTCCATGAAAGGAAGAACAATGATTGTCAGGTTTCTCACCCTCGGGCCTGCAAATTCCGTATTCACGATACCATGTATGGAGTGCACGGACTCATGGTATGTCGCCCATTCAGTTGACCTGCTTTACAGGAAAGGATATGAGACTTTCTGCAGTATTTCTGATAACGTGGCTATATTCAAGACTCTTCACTCGTCAGGAAGGCTGGATGCAAACATGATGAGCGCTGACCATGACAAAAAAAGAATTTATATAGACCACACAACCAACATTGTTTACAGCGTCAACAACCAGTATGCGGGAAACTCCATAGGATTCAAGAAACTTGCGCTGCGTCTCGCAATAAGGGAATCCCACAGGAACGGGTGGCTTGCCGAGCATTTCATGATAATCGGGCTGGAAGGCCGCGAGGAAAGAAAAACGTATCTTGCGGGAGCATTCCCGAGCGCATGCGGCAAGACTTCCACGGCTATGCTCCAGGGAGAAACCATACTTTCCGATGACATCGCCTACGTGAGAAATGTTGACGGAAAATGCCGGGCGGTCAATGTTGAATCCGGCATATTCGGAATAATACAGGA
>CAYOFY010000032.1:0-1815 GCA_964403465.1 uncultured bacterium | reverse complement strand
CTTGCAAACTGCGACAGTGAACTGGACAACCCCTCAGGCGTAAAACTTGACGGGATAATGTTCGGTGGCAGAGACTACAGGGCTTACGTTCCGGTGCAGCAGTCTTTTTCCTGGGAGCATGGCATCATCGCCTACGGGGCCGCGCTTGAGACCGAAACGACCTTTGCAACCGTGGGAGCCGAGGGCAAGTATGAGATAAACGTTATGAGCATACAGGATTTTATTTCAATACCCATGGGACAATACATCAGGAATTACATTCAATTTGGCAGGAACCTGGATGAAGGACCGTCTATCTTCGGGATAAACTATTTCCTGAGGGATCTGAAAACCGGGAATTTCCTGAATGACAGGAAGGATAAACACGTCTGGGTCAGGTGGATAGAATTAAGGGTTCACAACGATGCAAGAACGCGCAAGACTCCCACCGGGCTGATACCTGTTTACGAAGAGATAGCGCTGCTCTTCAAGCAGATCCGGAACAAGGAATATTCAAGGAAGGATTATGTCAGCCAGTTCACGATACGGGTGCCAGAAAACCTGCTGAAGATCAAGCGCGTCAGGGAATTCTGGAAAAACAAGGTGGCGGATTCCCCATCTGAAATTTTTGATGTTCTTGATAAGCAGGAAGAGCGGCTGCTTGCTGCGCAGAAAAAGCACGGCGATTATATTTCCCCTGAATTCTTTGAGATAACCCCCTGACAATATCCATTCTTTCCTCTCCTTTGAAGGAACAGGGTGAGGATGAAATAGAAAAGGTCGGGAATCCACCTGAATGAAAAAAATAATAGCGGTCTCGGGAAGCAATGCCGGAGATAAGAACCTCAGCAAAGAAATACTGCAGATTGCGAGGGACACCGGATATCTGATAGCAAAAAAGGGCGGCATTCTTATCTGCGGAGGCCTTGGTGGCATCATGGAGGCGGCGGCAAGGGGCGCCAGAGAAGGCGGGGGAATAACCGTGGGCATCCTTCCATGGAACAAGGAAGCGGCAAACCCCTACATAGACATACCCATAGCCACCGGCCTTGGATTTTTCAGGAATAATCTTATCATCAACTGTGCAGACTGCATCATAAGCATCTGCGGGAGATGGGGGACTCTCAATGAGGTTGCAATGGCAATGGGTATGGGAAAAAGGACCGTGCTGATTGCCGCCAGTCGCGGAGTGTCGGAACTCCTCTCTCAGAAAGAAGTTCTCAAGACCTTCAAAAAGAAACCGCTCATCGCAACTTCTGCAGAAGAAGCGGTTGAAATTGCCTTCTCGCCCTGAATTGCATCAAAAGCCCCTGGAAGCCCTGAAGAGGAAAATTAGGAGAGAGACTATGGCAGCAGCAAGAAGTACGCCGCATATGATACCAATGAGATAATACCTGAACTTAAGTTTAAGGAGAACCGAGGCAATCGTCCCTGTCCAGGCGCCGGTCATTGGCAGAGGTATGCCGACAAAGATGATGAGACCGAGCATCTCGTACATCTGGATAACCCTGGATTTCCTTAATGTATGGGCAACGAGCCATCCTGAAAATCGCTTTCCAGGTCTGAACCTGTCCAGGAAAAGGAGAATTCTATTCAACAAAAAATATAACGGAATGACTGGAATAAGATTTCCGATGACAGATATCAGGAGTACTTTCAGATAGGAGATGCCGCTGTGAACACCGTATGGAATGGCACCGCGCAGTTCTGAAATCGGAAGCATTGCAAGTATGAGTGTCACGATTTCCTTCGGCATTGCGCCGAGTGACGTGATGATGTGGCCTATCAATTTGTCTCCTTTATCCTCAACTTACGTTGTCATTGAGAGGAAGGTCG
>CAYOFY010000031.1:0-17525 GCA_964403465.1 uncultured bacterium | reverse complement strand
AAAGAGCGAAGCGAGGGGTTGGTGGTGCATCGAATCCACGTGCGCCCATTTTGTTGTTACGAGATGCTGCCAACCTGATTACGAAACCACAAAGGTATGCAGTTAAATAATCAACGGCGCAGGGGAAAGCGCCTATTTTTTTGAAATACTTGACTTATTTCCGTTTAGTGATAACTTAAACAATTAAGTGGATAGGGAGATTATAACACAATCCCATCATGATGCAGATACATAAAATCAACAAAATCGGCAGAGAAAAATTGCTGGCAGTAAAGCAGGGATTTGGGGGGTATGCAATGAAGAAACCCGTGATTTTTTCCATCTTGTTTTTCATTAATCTGGCTGTCGCTTCCGAGAATTACTCATTTACTGAAAACTCCTCGCTGGATGTGTTCGGGCAGAAAATATTCTCCGAGTTTTCATCGCAGGTCAGACAGACGGGTTTTACTATTCCGGACAACTATATCCTGGGCATAGATGATGAATTGATAATTAACGTTTGGGGTGCCATTGAAGAAGAGCACAGGAAAATCATAGAATATGACGGTGCCATATTTATTCCTGGCATCGGCAAGATTACCCTTGATGGAAAAAGCCTGAAAGAAGCCCGCGATATCATACAAACAAAATTGTTGAACAGATATAATAACATTTCTGTTTCGGTGACGATGGGAAAGGTTAGAACAATTGAGATATTCATCCTCGGTGAGGTAAAAAGACCCGGAAATTATGTCATCTCGCCCATGACCAATATCCTGGAAGCACTCGCCATGGCAGGAGGCCCCACCGAAAAAGGAAGTTTGAGAAAGATAAAGGTCATCAAAAAGAGTGATGGGACCACGAAAGCATACGACCTGTATCCGCTTTTTATGTCCGGGCAGACACCCCCGGAAATCCAATTTTCAAAAGGAGATATTCTCTTCGTACCGCTTTCCGAATATATGGCAGGAGTTAAGGGTGCAGTGCTCCGACCCGGTATTTATGAATTATCAGGTTCGTCCACTATTGATGACCTCATTATCCTCTCTGGCGGAGCGTTACCGAATGCTGATTTTTCGCGCTTGCAGGTGGAGCGAGTTGATAAGGAGAAGGGTCGTATTATCATAGATATTACCGAGGGTCATCCGGGAAGTTTTCAGATTAACAACTTTGACATTGTAAATCTCCCCCCTCTCCCGGAACAATTCTTCTATAAGGTTTCCCTTGAAGGCGCCGTCAAACGCCCGGGAAACTACGGCTGGAAAAAAGGTATCAAGGCAGGCGATATATTGAGAGAGGATGAGTTATTGCCCTATGCCCTCTGTGATAAAGCCGAGATAGTGAGGACGGAGGAGGACGGGGCAAAGAGAGTGGTGATTATTTTCCCGGAAAAGATTTTCCGCGGAGAAGCGGAAGCAAATATTGAATTATCGCCACAGGACAGAATCATAGTCTATTCACAGGAACGTAAAGAAAAAAAAGTTTCCATACAGGGACAGGTTTATTATCCAGGAGAATATACTATCGTCAGGGGAGACAGACTCAGTGACCTTGTAAAAAGAGCAGGTGGATTTACACAGTATGCCTACCTTCAAGGTATAGTCTTTTTAAGAGAAACCATCCGGGTCGAGAAGGAAAAACAGGTTGCAGAGTTCATAAAAAACAAAGAAGAAATGTTGAATAGAGAAGAAAAACGCACAGAAAAAGAGTCGGAGCAGGAGCTTATCGCACAAGGTAAAATTCTGCTGGAACAGCTAAAGGGGATGGAAATAAAAGGAAGAATCCCGCTGCGCATAGACAATGCGGAAACATTTGTCAGAAAAGACTACGACATATTTCTTGAAGATGGGGATATGATATACGTGCCTGAAAAATTGATATCGGTTGCGGTAATGGGGGAAGTCAATCTTCCAACGAACATAATATTCAAGAAGGACTACGGTCTGGACGATTATATACAAAAATCGGGTGGTTATACAAGAAATGCTGACAGACGTAATATCTTTCTGGCAAAGGTAAACGGAATGGCAACCAGGAATGTGGGCAATATTGAACCAGGGGATACAATCGTGGTGCCCTTTGAAACAAAACAAAAGAGATTCAGTGTGATCAGGGACATAGTCCAGATGTTTTACCAGCTTAGTCTGGGTCTTGCAACCTACTGATACCATGGAAACTGAAAAAAAGAGAATCGATAGAAAAAATGGTTTCCGGTCCCACCTTAAATTCGTACTTATTTTTTATCTTCTGGGGTTCGGCATCGTATATTGTGTTTACCTGATTTCACCTAAATATTACAAGGCCAGTGCGAGCATATTGCAGCCCCCTGAAAGGGAATTGAATGTTTCCAAGGAAACGTCTGACTCTTCAGAAAAGTCTATCTCACAATTCAGAACAAATACAGAACTTTTCTTCTCCATACTCAGCAGCAGAACAATAAAAGACGATATAATAGTCAAATTCGGTCTTGTAAAGGAGTATAATGCAAGGAATATTGACCATGCAAGGGAAAGACTTGATAAGCGAGTAAACCTTTATCTGACAAAACAGAAGATTATTGAAATAAGCGTTATAGACACAAATCCGCAAAGAGCCGCTGATATGGCAAATTACTTTATTGAAAGGCTTGATAACACGATCAAGGCAATAAGCATAACCACGGCAAAACAGGACAGGATTTTCATAGAAGCCAGGTTGCACGATACAGAACAAACCATAGATTCTCTTGAAAAAAAACTGGCTGGAATAAAAGACAGGGATAAGCTTGTAGCGGATAAAGATCTTGCCCAGATTACACAAACAGCAGGTAGACTGATGGAAGAACTGTTTAACAAAAAACTGGAGATGCAAAGAAAAGGTGAGGTATTAAAAGCCAACAGTTTTGAAATGGAGTTGTTGAAAAAGGATATACAAAATCTTGAGACAACTTTATCCAGACTGTTATATTCGGAAAATGAATTAACCGGCATTATAAGAGAACTCCGGGCACAGGAGGAAATCTACAGTTTTTTGACTTCAAAACTGGAAGAAGCCAAGATTGATGAGGCGCGTGATACCCCTGTAATACAGGTTCTGGATGAGGCCGTTGTCCCATGCAAGATTTACAAACCGAATATCAAACTGTTATTGATTATTCAGGCCGTTGTATTCGGGGGATTATCTATCCTTATATTCTTCTTTGACCTTTTAAGATATCTGGGCAATATATGAATCTGCTCCGTCATCGAGCTACATAAAAAAGGTTGTCGTTGATTATGAATGGAGGATATACCTTATGTATCTTGTGCTTGCAAGAAAATACAGGCCTTCAAATTTTGATGAGGTTTGGGGGCAGAAGCATATTATTGACGTTCTGAAAAAAGCCCTCAAAGAAAAGAGAGTGGCCCATGCATACCTTTTTTCTGGACCCAGGGGCACGGGGAAAACTTCTGTTGCAAGAATTTTTGCCAAGGCTCTTAATTGCGAGAAGGGACCAACCTTAAAACCCTGCGGAGAATGCAGCATTTGCAGAGCCATAACTGCAAGCACATGCCTCGATGTTCTGGAAATAGACGGGGCTTCAAACAGAGGAATAGATGAAATAAGAAATCTTAGAGAGAATGTTAACCTCACACCTTCAAAGGCAAGATTCAAGATTTATATTATTGATGAGGTACACATGTTGACTACCGACGCATGTAACGCCCTCTTGAAAACGCTCGAGGAACCTCCCGAACATGTTAAGTTTTTTCTCGCCACAACTGCCCCCGACAAGATAATACCCACCATTCTTTCCCGATGCCAGCGTTTTAATTTTCAGCCTTTTCGCCTGGAAGAAATTGAAACAAAACTTAAAGACATATGCAGGGAAGAGGGCATACAGGTGGAAGATGCTGCTCTCAGACAAATCTATGGGTTTTCCGGAGGTTCTCTGAGAGATGCCCTCAGTATACTTGATCAGCTCATAGTCAATGCGGGTAATAATACCATAACCTATCAGGCGGTCAAAGATTTCCTTGGCCTCGTAGAAGAAAAAAGCATGGAAGAAGTATTGATTTCACTCAGACAGAAAGACATCAAGAAAACGATTCTGATATTTCATCAACTTCTTGCAGAAGGAAAAGACCCTTCTTTGATTCTTGACGGACTTGTGAAGAAATTTAAGGATATCGTCCTTGGAAAAATATCGCCTCAGGAGAAGATACCCGATGGGGAAGATGCACGGATTGCTATTCTTTTCAAAGATATTGATATTGAAACTCTGCTGAATGCCATTTCTCTGATTATTGAGTACAAAGACAGGTTGAGGAGAGAAAATCTGCCTGTTCTTCTGTCGGAAGTCCTGTTTTTAAGATTAAGTCAGAGCCTGGGGAAAGAAGGCATGTTGTACGAAAAAAGCCGGGATGATCAAATAAGAGAGTCCGGGGGATTACAGGAGAAAGTTCATTCTGTTGATACAGAGAAGAATACCGGCCAAGCGGACATATTTGACTTGAGGACAGGAACATTATCTGCAGGAGAGAACAAGGAACCCTCCCCAAAAGTCTCTCCGGCCGGTGATACGGATATCCTTGCCAGATGGAATGAAGTGCTCTCTGAAATCAAGAAAAGCAAACCCACATTGGAAGCCGCCCTCAGAGAAGGTTCTCCCGTGAAAGCAGAAGGGAATACGATAATTATAGGTTTCAGCAAGACATATGCTTTTCATAAATCTGTCGTTGAAAAACCTGCAAATATGAAGGTAATAGAAAAAACCCTGTCCAGGACAACCGGCATCAAGGACATCAGGATTGAGTTTGTCATTGAAAACAAACATGAAGAATCATTGGCTGATAATAACGAGGTGAAAAAGATAATAAAATTTTTTGATGGCGAGATAGTAAAACTGGAGGAATAATGGGAAATATCTTTGATAGTTTGAAACAAATCGGACAGTTGAAACAGCAGGCAGCACAATTTGAGAAAATACTCCGTTCCAAAACGGTGGAGGTTTCTTCTCCCAGATCGGAAATCAAACTGGCGGTCAACGGAAAGATGGAATTGATATCCATCGACATAAATCCTGAAATTTTGAAGCCGGAAAATAAAGGATACATTGAGAAATTGTTCAAGAGCACCTTCGCCTCAGCTCAGAAAGAGATAGAAAGAATAGTAAGTTCCGAGATGAAATCCCAGATAGGACTCTGAGCCTGCCGTCAAAAATGAGCTATCCGAAAAAGGTTGAGGAACTGATAGAAAGACTGGCAAAATTGCCGGGCATAGGGCCCAAAAGCGCAGAACGAATTGTCAATTACATACTTGAGGAGGACGAGGAGTATGTCAGGTTACTTGCCGAAAATTTGCTTTCGCTGAAAAAGGAAGTTCGTCTATGTGAAAGATGTTTTAATCTCTCTGATAATACAGTCTGTAATATATGCACCGATGAAAAGAGGGAAAATATATTATGCGTCGTTGAAGAAGTAAAGGACCTTATCATCATAGAAAAGACAGGTTTCAGGGGGAAATACCACGTCCTTGGAGGAACAATCTCACCCCTTGAAAGAACATCTCCTTCCAACCTGAGAATTGCCCAGCTGATAGAAAGGCTCAACAGGGAATCTTTTGTAGAGGTAATCATTGCCACCAATCCAACACTCGAAGGGGAAAACACGTCAATTTACATCTCGGATATTTTGAAGGGCATGGGAATAAAACATTCGCGCCTGGCGTATGGACTACCTGTGGGAGCAGAAATAGAATACGTGGGAGTTCAAACACTCAAGAAGTCCATCGAAGGAAGGAAAACTCTATAAATAATGTTCAACACAATAATTTATCATTTTTGCTGTTTTCTCGCCGTGCATTTGCCTCTCAAGGTTCTATATTCCATCGCAAGATTAACGGCATTCACAAGATACGTCTTTCTGCATGGATTAAGAAGAAACGTGACCGGAAATCTCAGGGTTATGCTTGAGTACAGAAAGATATCGAGGGGTGTTTCATACACTGAAAAGGAGCTTCACAATCTCGCAAGAAAAACTTTCTACAATTTCGCGAGATACCTGACAGATTTTTTTTATGTGCCGAAATGGAATTTGCAGACGGTTAAAGAGCGGGTGCGGATTGAGAATATTGAATTTCTGAACGAGGGACTTACCTCAGGGAATGGAGTTATCGCTCTGACCGCCCACATAGGAAATTGGGAACTGGCAGGAATAGTCAGCTCCATGTTGGGGTACAAAGTCACGGCCATCTCAATACCGTATTTGAACCCTTCCGTAACAAGAATATACAAAAAGCGCAGAAACGCCAAGGGGCTTGATGTTATTCTCACCGGTTCCAATCCCAAGAAAGTCCTGAAGGCATTGAAGCAGAATAGAATTCTTGCTGTGCTCGGAGACAGAGTTTTCACAGAAAAAGGGATGGAAATACCCTTCATGGGAACTGAAATAATCTTCCCGCGCGGACCGGCAACGCTTGCAATAAAAACAGGCGCTGTCTTCGTCGCCGGCTTCTTCGTCATGGAGGGAGAAAATTACAGATTTTTCTTCAGGAAGATACCGCCCCCTTCTCTCTATCTTTCAGAAGAGGAGAAAATAAACTTCCTGGTGCTTCGGGGGGCTGAAACTATTGAAAAGGTAATTCTTGAATATCCTGACCAGTGGTTAAATTTCACACCCCTCTTGACAGCCCCGCGAACATGAGACTGACCATGTGTAAAGGTTATTCCAGGACGTAGTTAATTCTGCATTAACCGTCTAAGGGATATCCTTTCTTAGCCATGTTGAAAATTTTGAATCCCTTTCCCAGTCTTTCTTCAAAATCATCCAGAGATAAGGGGAGGATTTCCTCATCATAATATTCCTCTTCATCATAGCTATCAATATCATATTTCACGCTTCCGTTGTCCCTTCTCCTCCTCTTCTCATACAGTTTCTCTATCGTCTGATTGTCCAGGAAAGATATCATGATTGGCCGGTTCATTCGTTATCACCTCCTTTTTAACCCCTCTTGTACGGCGAAAAGCATCTGCATATGACAGGACTCCAGAGATTCTATCTTCGCATATGCCATTAGCCGATATGCAGGCGGATTTATTTTCCCTGTTTCCGATAACAGGGATATGTGGATAGTATACTCCCGTAAGATTAATCATGCAGGGGAAAAACAGTGGAGACACGCAAAATTGAGAAAATTCCAGAAGTTGCGGCAATCACTGTTTTTATATGGCTTGAAAGACCGTAGAATGGCAATCTATATAATCCGGTTTCCCCTTGCTTCTTTTGTCAAAGAGCGTTTTATTACTTCTTCTGCTTTTATTTTACCTGTTTTTTTTTAATTTGTAAATAGAAATGTTTTTTAAGGCAAAAAGGGCCTATCTAATCCTTGCTTTTTGCAAGAGAAATTCTTTTTAGCAATTCTGAAGGAATGAAAGGCTTGGTCAACCATAAATCAATCTTGTGATCACCAATGATTTTTCTTATTGATGGCGTCATTTCGTCTATTATAAGAAAGATTTTGCATTTCCTGAATTTCCCCATGATCTTGATTATGTCTCCCTTATCTGAACCATCCGCATCTTTTCCAAGACTCAGCACGACAAGGTCAATATTGAAATTCTCTTTATCATCAACGTTCAGCGCCTCTCCATAATTGCTCTTGATACAACCGTGGTATCCCGCATTCAGAAGGAGTCTATGATAAATCTCCGCCAATACTCCGTTCTTCTCGATTATCAGGAACATAAGATGATTTTACCTTAATATTTACTATGAGTCAATAAATATATTAATAACTGCTGGATTGTTATAATTTGTCAAAAAATCAAGTATACTCATCTATATATGGAAAATTTTTACAGGCAGCTCGGGAATAAGATAAAAGAATTAAGGAAGAAAAGGGGATTGACGCAGGAAGAACTTGCATGGAAATCAGCCATAAGTCTGAACTTTCTCGGACAGATTGAGCGGGGGCAGAAGAAACCGAGCATAGAAACACTCAGAAACATATCCGACACCCTGGAAATCAACCCTTCCTCTTTTTTTGAGGAAATAAGTTATATCCCTCCGGAGGAAGACTTACTGGTCAAGAAAATAAGATCCCTTTTGAGGGAGAGTTCTGAAGAAGAGAAGAAAATCATATACCGCATTGTTAAATCAATCATTCTGAAAAAGAAAAAAAACAGGGATTAGGAGGGGGATTTCGCGGGAATCCTTTCTGAGTCAATCAAAATCTGAGAGGTGAGGAACAGACTTCATAAGTCGGATTACACACATTGTAAGATGCTTTGAAGGGAACTGACAGCCTGTCTTATTCGCTGCTCGTTTTCAACAAGCGCTATCCTTACATATCCTTCACCGTATTTCCCGAAACCTGCTCCCGGAGAAACGGCCACGCCTGCTTTCTCCAGAAGGTGCACGGAAAAGTTGACAGAACCCATTTTTTTGAACTTTTCAGGTATCTCCGCCCAGACGTACATTGTGGCCTTCGGATTTTCAACATTCCATCCTATTCGACGCAGTCCGTTTACAAGGACATCACGCCTTTTGCTGTAAGTTGCGGCAACCTCGTCAGTATACCTCTTTTCCAATCTTAAAGCGGTTATAGCGGCAACCTGAATGGGTGTGAACATCCCGTAATCATAATAACTTTTAAGTTTTGTAAGCGCCCCTATTATATTTTTATTGCCTACCGCAAAACCTACACGCCAGCCTGCCATGTTATAGGTTTTTGAAAGGGAATAAAACTCAATGCCAATTTCTTTCGCTCCCGGAACCTGAAGGAAACTCGGTGCCTGATATCCGTCAAAACACAGTTCTGAATATGCCAGGTCATGTATGACAAAAAGGCCATTCTTCTTCGCAAAGGTCACGACCTCTTTGAAGAAATTCAGGTCAACAACCTGTGCCGTGGGATTGTTTGGATAACAGAGAATCATCGCCTTCGGCCGACGGGACCTGCCACAGCTAATTCTTGCGAATTCGGGAATAAAGTTGTTCTCTTTCGTAAGAGCCATATCGCAGATTTTGGCGCCGGCAATAATAACACTGTAAAGATGGCTCGGATATGTTGGATTGGGAACAAGAACGATATCCCCTTTGTCAAAAACAGCAAGGGCGAGATGACTTATTCCCTCCTTGGAACCTATGCAGACGACCGCCTCCTCTTCAGGGTCGAGCTTAACACCAAATCTCCTTTCATACCAGTTGCATATTTCCCTGCGGAGATGCGGTATTCCTCTGGAAGCACTGTAACGGTGAGCCTTGCAATCCGAGGCCACCTCTATCAGTTTATCAATAACAGGTTTCGGTGCCGGCCTGTCAGGATTGCCCATTCCGAAGTCAATGACATCCATACCTTCTTTGCGCAATTTCAATTTCCTTGTATTTATGTCATGAAATATATAGACAGGAAGGTTTTTGATCCTTTCCGACTCCACATTATTCACTTCTTTCTTTTTCATAGTCTCTAATTATAATACACCCCCCTTACTCGTTGCAAGACTATTATTGGCGAAGCAGGCGACAAAATGGTTTTCTTCAACAGGCATAAATACCGGTCTCTCTTCCTTGCAGATTTCCCTGCGATGCGGACATAACTGGACAAATGAACATCCTTTTCTCCCCGCCTGATATATCCTTTCCACCTCGGTTTTCCTGAAGAAGGAAGCTGCAACAAGCATCCTGGTGTAGGGGTGCATGGGATTTTTGATAACCTTGGCAGTATCTCCATATTCCAGTATTCTCCCGCCATACATAACCGCAACCCTGTTTGAAATGAATTCAACTATTCTTATATTGTGCGAAATGAAGAGATATGTAAGTTCCAATCTCTCTTTTAATTCAACGAAGAGATTGAGTATCTTCGCCTGTATTGAAAGATCCAGGTTGGACGTGGGTTCATCGCAGACGATAAATGACGGGGACGTTGAAAGTGCCCGCGCAATAGCCACGCGCTGCCTTTCCCCGCCACTGAACTGATGCGGAAAGTCGTTAAATCTTCCAGCCGCGATGCCAACCATTTCCAGCAGTTGCCCCGCCCTCTCCTTCTTCTGCGACTTCCCTGCATCTTCTCCTATCCCCTCCATAACTGCACTTCCCACGCTCATCTTTGGATTCAGTGCTTTATAGGGGTCTTGAAAGATGATCTGGAAATTTCTTCTCAGTTTCACGAATTCGTTTTCCTTCATGCCTGTAATCTTTTTTTCCCAGAAATGTATCTCTCCCGACGTAGGTTCAACAAGCCTTATGATTGTCTTGCCCAGAGTTGTCTTGCCGCTTCCGCTTTCCCCGATTACTCCGAATGCGTCGCCTTTGAATATTTCCATATCCAGGGTGTCAATAGCGCTTATCTCTTCAAGTCCCGTTGCTGACCTTATGAAATATCTCTTGCTGAGATTACTCAGCTTCCACATTCTCTCCATATCTGAAACACCTCACTGTAGTATCTCCCTTTATTGTTTCTCCGGGTTTTTCACGAATGCATATATCTTTCCTGTACGGACACCTCGGATGGAAGGCACAACCCCCTGGCAGATTTCTGAAATCAGGCACTTTTCCTTCTATTGTTCTTATCCTATCCCCTGTCTTATATCTCTCGGGCAAGCAGGAAATAAGTCTTTCAGTGTATGGATGGAGGGGATTATTGAAGATTGCTTCAGAGTTTGACAACTCCACGATTTTTCCCGCGTACATGACGGCTATTCTGCGGGCAAAGTTCACCGCCAGTGCTATGTCGTGTGTTATGAAAATAACGGAAAGACCGTGTTTTTCCATCATATCTTTCAATAACTCAATTATGCCGTAAGCCGTTGTTACATCAAGTGCGGTTGTAGGTTCGTCGGCTATGAGTAAAGACGGGTTATTTATCAAAGCCATCGCTATCATGACCCGTTGCTGCATGCCTCCACTCAGCTGGTGTGGGTATTGATAGAAAACATTCTCCTTCAAACCGACCTCTTTTAAAAAGTTCAGTGTTCTCCCCTTTCTGTCAAATTCACATCCTTTTATCGCCTCAATAACCTGTGTGCCCGCCGTAAAAACGGGATTAAGATAAGCGGAAGGTTCCTGAAAAATCATGCTGACATCACTGCCTCTCATGTCCCTCAATTCCTTTTCCTCAAGTCCTGTGATATCGCTACCGCAGACCAGGATCTCGCCTTCATCAAAATACATGTTGTTCGGCAGAAGTCTCATAACGGACATGGCGGTGATGGTCTTGCCACTGCCGCTTTCTCCCACCAGAGACAGGGATTCCTTCTTCCCGACAGAAATATCTATGCCTTGAAGGATCCTGATTCTCTCCTGGCCAATCCCCCGAAGTGAAACCCCCAGCTTTCTGATTTCAAGTATTCTTTCCATTGCTCATCCATCCGGCGCTGCCGGAATTCACCCTTCGCCCGTGCCTGTCTCTCGGTGATACGGCAAGGTGAACCCTGCAGCGGTCAATCCGATATTACCAGTTCCTGGGATCCATAACATTCCTTATTCCATCCCCGAGAAAATTAAATGCAATAACCGCAAGAAATATGAAAAAACCGGGAATCATCATCCACGGAGCGGTTGTAAGAATCCTGAGATTGCCAACGGTTACAGACAACATATTTCCCCAGCTGGGATACGGCTCCTGGATACCCAGTCCAAGAAGACTCAGCGCGGACTCTCCGAGTATATACCCCGGCACGGACAGGGTCAGGGCGGTCACTGTATATGAAAATGTGGCCGGCAGGATATGCCTTGTTATCACCCTGAATGATGAGAGACCGAGTGACCTCGCGGCCAGAACATACTCCTCTTCCTTTATTGACAGGACCATCCCCCTTATTATCCTTGCGAGAGAGGCCCATCCAATCAAGCTCAATATGACCACTATCAAAAGGTATACCTGCACTGACGAAAGGTTCGGAGGGAACGCCGCCCTCAACGCGAGCATCAGATAGAAAAACGGGAACATCATTATTATCTCCACCATCCTCATCAGGAATGTATCCGTCTTCCCTCCGAAATACCCTGAAATCCCGCCTACAAGGAGCCCCAGGATAAAGGATATCGCCACTCCTATAATCCCTATGGAAAGTGAAATTTTTGATCCGTAAAGCACCCGGGAAAAAACGTCTCTGCCGTGAATATCCGTCCCGAAAAGGAAGATCTTCCCTTCTCCGTTCACTCCAAAAAGATATCTGTTTGTTTTCAGAAAACCCATCAGCGTTCTCTCGGGACCCTTTGTGAAAAGTCGCACCGGATATATCCTTGAAAGATCCGGTGCATATTCTTTGAAAGCAGGATTGATGACCTTTATGCCGTAAACAAAAGGTCCTGGAGACACCCTGCCGTCATGGAAAAACCTCGGTAAGATGGGAGGACAAAGAGCATATTCCCTGGACTGCAGGTCGTACGGGTATGGAGCGATAAAGTCGGCAAGCACAGCCAGTAAATATAGAAACAGCAGGAACCATAAAGAGAAAAACGAAATTTTGTTTGTATGTTTGAGTCGTCTCAAAAATATCTTCATCTCAGCCTTACCCGCGGGTCAGCAGCGGCGATAAGTATATCAGCAATCAGGTTGCCCAGAATCAGCAGGACTCCGCCTATCAAGAGTGAAGCCATTACAAGATAAAGATCGCGAGAAAGAACCGCATCCAGTATCAGTCTGCCCATTCCCGGCCAGTTGGTTATTATTTCAACGAGAGCCGCGCCACTCAGAACTGAAGAAAGTGTGTATCCGAAGATAGTTATCATCGGATTTATGGCATTCCTCAGGGCATGCTTGAAATAAACATTGAAGTTGCTGAGCCCCTTTGCCCTGGCAGTTATTATGTAAGGGCTGGTCAACGCTTCCAAAAAATTGTTTTTCATAAGCCGGTACAGCCACCCGACTTCTGCAAGGGTAAGCGCAATACCGGGCAACAGAAGGTGTTTCAAATAATCAATGAACTTTTCCCATCCGGTAGCATTTATATAAAAAACACTCGTCGTCCCCCCCACAGGCAGAACCATTGTCCTCGCGGCAAAGAAAACCATGATCATTGCTATAAGAAACGAGGGTATGGATATGCCGATGTAGGCGAGAAAAGACATCGTCTTCTCCTGCCACCTTCCTTCCCTGATGCCGGCATATACCCCGAGAGGTATGGCCGCAAACCATGTGAAAAATATTGAAAAGACTGACAGGGCGAGCGTATTTTTAAGTTTCTGTCTTATGAGAAACGACACAGGCACATGATAGGAGAAGGATTCCCCGAGATCAAACCTTGCAAGATTTCTGAGCCAGCAAAAATACTGGACTATGACAGGCCTGTCCAGACCGAAATTACTCCTCATCTTCTCTATTGTTTGAGGAGAAACCTCGGGATTCATCTGCAACTGGGTAAAATAGTCTCCCGGGGTAATCTGAATGATGATAAAGGAAATGAAGGTCATACCCAGCAGAAGGGGGATAAATTGTAAGAATCGCTGAAGGATATATCTTTTCATCTATTTTATTTTACTTCTATCCCGCTAAAAATCAATTTCAGCAATGGTCCCGAGCAATTCTTGACAGAGAGTTGACAATCCATCATAATCTCCATTTGACGGCTGTTTATCAATATTCAGGGAAAGAAGACAGGAGTATTTCTGACTATACATGCAGCGGCTATCCATGATGGAGAATGCCTGAATATATGCCCGGTAACAGGACAACGTCTTTTTCCGAAAATGAACCCGCGAGAAAGGATTACAGCAGCACTGAACCATCGGGAACCTGACAGAACACCCGTATTTGAGTATGTCCTGCAACCCCCGGTTGCCGACGCTGTTCTGGAGAGAGAATATCTGTACGGAGAACGCCTTGCCGGCTTCGTGAAAGAACACGGCTGGGAGAAAAGCATAAGCCAGATGGCGACCGACATGGTAGAGATAGCCGTAAGACTCAAGCATGACATGATTTACGCGGTACCAAATCCCGCACCCGGCGATTTTGCAAAACGTGACTCCGGAATAAAAAAAGCCCCCTGTTTCTCCGACCCCGTTGAGGACATCAGATATCGTTTGAAACAATCAGAAGAAAAAACTTATACCCCGCAGGAAGAAAGATTCTTTATCTACCGCTGTTTGAAAGAGTCCATGAAAGATTCTGGGGTTGATTTGCCAATACTTGCACCGGCTTATGCGCACGGCGTATGGACAGATGTTTCCCTGATGCAAGCAATGCTCCTTGCACCGGAACTTGTCAGTCGTTGGTACGAAAGACGGACAGAAGACACCATCCGCCTCATTGATATATACAACTCTCTGGGAATTGAAATGTTCGGCGTCGGGGGAGATTTTGCAGGCACAAAGGGACCCTTGATTTCACCGGATGCGTACCGCAAATTCATAATGCCCGAGATACGTAAACTGTCACGGCATATCCACTCTCTCGGAAAAACTGCCGTGAATGCAAGCGACGGAAACCTCTGGCCGGTAATTGGGGATTTCCTTCTGGGCTGCGAAGTTGACGGTTATATTGAGATTGACTATTTTGCCGGGATGGATTTATACGAACTGAAAAAACGTTACGGAAACAGAATAACTTTTTTCGGGAATCTTGACTGCGGGAATATACTTTCCTTCGGCAGCATTGAAGAAATAAAGATACATGTCAGACAAACACTTGAAAAAGGATGGGGAAACGGAGGACACATTTTTTGTGCAAGTAATGCAATAACCGAAAGCATTTCGCCAGAAAACTACTTTGCCGTCTATGACGAATACAGAAAATTTTTCAATCTTCAATAGTTCCTTTCCCGGGAAATCAGCAATGGCAACGTTGCAGCGACGCAGTATGCTGGCACATCTTCGCATGGCTGACATGTTGACACATGACAACAAAAATTATAAAGTATGGGGGCGAAATCAAAACCCCTCACAATGAAACTGTAACAGGTAAGCGTTCGGGGTGAAGGAGAAAATTATGCCGAATAAACCTGATTCACCACAGATAACAGACAATTTCATAGAGAAATGGGCTGAAAGCGTAAAACCCAGCATGGCATTCAACGCAAAAACCCGTCGGCAATTCCTGGCATGGAAGGAGCGTCTCATAAAGAAAGTGACCGAACTGCTGGGAGAGTTCCCGGAACCTTCAAAACTATCTCCGGAAAGGGTCTCAACAGAGGAAAAAGAAAAATATGTGCGCGAAAAATGGATAATAGAGACAGAAAAAAACTGCTTTATGCCGCTCTATCTTCTCATCCCCAGGGTTGAGGGGAAAAAACACCCTGCTATCCTGTGCTGCCACGGACATGGCGTTTACGGAAAGGACGCAGTCGCCGGCGCGCATAATGACAACCCGGAGATAATCGCCAGCATAAAGGGGCTCAACTACAACTATGGCGAACAGATGGCCGAACGAGGATTTATCACGATATGTCCGGACTGGCGGAGTTTCGGGGAACGTGTCGGCTATTACAATCCCTTTGCCCCGAGGGATATATGCAACATCCACTTCCTGCAGCACCTTATACTGGGAAGAACGCTTCTCGGCGCCAATATATTTGACGGGATGCGGGCGATTGACTTCCTTCTGACAAGGAAAGATGTTGACGCAGACAATATAGGATGCATGGGACTTTCTTTCGGAGGGACCATGGCAACCTACATGACCCTTCTGGAACCAAGAATCAAGGCAGGAGATATCATATGCTATGCCACGACCACAAAACACTATGCCATAAGCAGGCCCAACTTCTGCGGCAGCCAGATTGTTCCAAATCTTTACAGATATGCGGACATAGGCGACGTAATGGCCGCCATATGCCCCAAGCCGCTACTCATAGAATCAGGGGCGAATGACACCTGTTTCTGGATAGATTCGGCATTGGAGGCGCATAAAAAAATATCCGCCGCCTATGGAGTTGCCGGCGAGAGAAACAAATTGCATATAGAGGTTTTCCCGGGCAGTCACAGTTTTGCGGGAGGAATGGCTTTTGAATTCTTTGACACCTATCTGAAAAATGAGAAAAAAACATAGGGTTCTGATAATTCTCGCTGCAGTACTGGCAGCAGCATCCTTTTCGCTCAAAATATCCGAGAGGTTTATCATAAGGAGAGTATCTTCTCTTTCCAGGAATTCCGTAACCATTGGCTCTTTTTCAATTGTCATGCCCCCTGCTCTCAAAATAAAAGGAATAAATATCTCCTACGGTCTGTTTCCCCGCATTTCTTTCAGGGAAATCAACATTTGCCGCGCCTTTACAGGCAACGCCTTCGCTTTTTCAGGGCCGGGAGATATGGTCATAAGTAATAAGAAGAGAGAGATCTCCGTCAAGGGTTCAATATCCGGAAATTTCAAACAGGGCACTCTCAGCATCAGACCAACATCTATTAACATTGCACAACTCGGAACCTTTGAAGTGAAAGGTATGCTTGAAAAATGGGGAAAAGAAGGCGTCAATGCCACAATAGAACTCGGCGGAACGGAGATTAAAGAGATAAATAATCTCTTTGACCTGAAAATACCCTTCAACGGAAAAGCGGTCGGAACCGTGTTGTTGAATATGCCGGGAAAACAAACAAAAAATCTGCAATTTGACGTTACCATAAACGACCTGTCCACTGAAGAAAAAGGAAGCAACTTCACCGCTTTTGTGAAAGGGAACTACGATATAGTACAGGGAAAAACAACCATTACCGATGGCAAACTGTTGAATACAACGGGCGGACATATACTCTTCAAGGGAGTCATTGACAGGGAGAATTTCAATCTTAATTTTGAGACCGAGAAGATGCTCCTTGAAGAGTTCTTAAAACTCCTCCCGGATGAAACAAGGAAGAAATACAATCTCTCTGTGACGGATGGCACCGTTTCAATGAAGAACTTCTATGTTGAAAGAGTAAAAAAAAAATCCTGTTCAGTGGCAATCTATCGCTTGCGGCCGCAAGGATTTCCTTCCTGAACTATAACCTGCAAAATTTCAGGTTATCCCTGCCCGAGAACAGTTTCAGTGCCGACAGAATATTTTTTTATAAACTCAAAGCTGAAAGGATAAAAGGAGTCTTTGACGATAATCTCAAGGGCAAGGCCGAATTCATCCTTTATGAAGGCAAGGGATATGCAACCTATGACATAAAAGAACTTTCCAGCAAGCCGCCTGTTACTTATGACGTGAAAGTGAAGGACGTCAATTTCACCCCGCTTGTAAGGGATTTGAATGAAGATATTTACATTTCAGGCATTCTTGACCTGGAAGGCAGGGGCTTCATCAACGAATCCGGGCCGGATATGGAGATGGTTTTTCGCTCCAGAAAGAAGAAAGGGGTCAAGCAGGTCATGAACTTCGGAGCAATAAGGTTTATTGCCAGTTTTGGCGGAGGTAATCCCATAAGGGCTTTCGGCAGTTCAGACCTGCGCTTCAAGACAATGGCAGGCAGGGCAACAATAGATGACGGACATCTCACTATTGAAGGGCTCGCAGGGAAAAAGGGATACCGTCAGTTCCTGATAAAAGGCAGCCCGTTCGGAGGCATAAACGTCCTGATTGACAGTGATTCAAACACCATAAGAATACAAGCGCTTAAGAATCAGATAAACGAGGCGACAGCAAGAATGAAAAGATAGCCCCAACGGGA
>CAYOFY010000030.1:0-17643 GCA_964403465.1 uncultured bacterium | reverse complement strand
GGCGGCAAGGAGTAAACAAGGAGGCGTATAATTCATACGCCGAGACAGTTTACGACGCAGCCAACGCAGTTCTACGGATGAAATGAATACGTCAGAAGAGGCCGACGACCTTCCCTTCGCTATCTATGTCCACCTTCGTGCCGGCAGGAACAGTCGGAAGTCCGGGCATGGTTCTCATCTCGCCGCACAGAGGATACAGGAATCCTGCGCCCGCGGAAAGCCGTATATCCCTTACCGGCAGGGTGAAACCCGTCGGCCTTCCCTTGATGTTCGGGTCGTGTGAAAGAGAAAGATGCGTCTTTGCCATACATATGGGAAGATGTCCGAACCCCCACTTTGTATAGGTCTCTATTTTCTCTTCGGCCAGTGCCGCATATTCAACCTTTGCAGCGCCATAAACCTTTGCGGCGATAGTCTCCATCTTCTGCTTGACAGACCAGTCGTCCGGATATAGCATTTTGAAAGCGTGCTTTTTCTCGCAGTTCTTAACCACCTTCTCCGCAAGGTCTATCCCACCTTCACCGCCTTTCTCCCATACTTCGCTGATTGCGACGTCATCGGCTCCGGCCTTCAGTGAAATCTCCTTCAGGGTTTCTATCTCCCTGTCCGTGTCGGTTGTAAACCTGTTTACAGCCACGACAACCGGTATACCGAAGAGTCTCGCGTTCTCAATATGTTTAACCAGGTTGCAGCTGCCTTCCTTCAGCGCGTTTATATTCTCCGCAACCAGTCCCTTATCGAGCGGTTTGCCGGGGACAACCCTGAATTTCCCGCTGTGCATCTTCAAAGCCCTCACGGTGCACACGATAACAACGCAGTCCGGCTTGAGCCCGCTGTACCTGCACTTGATGTCCATGAATTTTTCCATACCGCAGTCTGCGCCGAAACCGCTTTCCGTTACAACATAATCGGCCAGTTTCAGGGCGATCCTGTCTGCTATGATGGAACTGTTGCCGTGCGCTATGTTGGCAAAAGGGCCTGCGTGGACAAATACGGGTGTATGTTCAAGCGTCTGCATCAGCGTAGGTTTTATGGCATCTTTCAGAAGCACTGCCATGGCTCCGGCGGCCTTAAGGTCTTCCGCGGTCACAGGCATTCGCTTTCCTGACTGCGCAACTATGATATGTCCCAGACGTTTGCGCAAATCCGGTAATCCGTCCGTGAGGGCAAGTATCGCCATAACCTCTGAAGCAACCGTTATGTCAAATCCGGTTTCCCTGGGGATGCCGTGTTCCTTGCCGCCCAGTCCTATCACTATGCTTCTCAACGACCTGTCCGAAACGTCAACAACCCTGCGCCAGGTTATGGAAAGCGGGTCCATGTCAAGCGGGTTTTTCTTCAGCAGGGAGTTATCTATGAACGCAGCAAGCAGATTGTGGGCAAGTCCCACCGCGTGAACATCCCCGGTGAGGTGCAGATTGAAGTCTTCCATGGGTATAACCTGCGAATATCCGCCTCCGGCCGCACCGCCCTTGATACCGAATACCGGGCCGAGGGATGGCTGCCTGATGCAGGTGAATACACTTTTCTTAAGTTTGCCTATCGCCTGCGAAAGCCCGATGGTCGTTACGGTCTTCCCTTCTCCGAGGGGGGTCGGCGTTATTGCGGTCACGTCAACATACTTGCCGTTCTTCCTGTCCTTCAAGCCGTCCATTATATCAAGCGAGACTTTCGCCTTGTGCCTGCCGTACAACTCCAGGAATTTTTCGTCTATGCCCGCTTTTTGCGCTATCTCGCCAATCTCCAGCATCTTTGACTTCTGGGCGATCTCAAGGTCGCTGAACATCTATTCCTCCGTTTGTTTACCCTCATATCTCACACAGGGGTGTTCAATCATATTGGGTCTAATGTTATCATATTTCAATGCCTTTGAAAATATTTCACAATCCCGGCGTCAGGATGAAGAATGATTTCTTTGACATGGGAATATTTCCTATATATACTTTAATTCAAACGGTAAAATGCTCACCATTTCCATAATCAATCCATATCCTTTACAAAGGAGCACAAATGCTGCCGAGAAGAGACAAGGAGATTCTGAGAGGGCTCGCTGAAAAAGTCGCCGGAATTGCAGCTCTGGAAGAACAGAATGTTACGGTAGAGAAATGGAAACGCCTCAATGATATGAAATTGGTCAGGCCGATGGTTTATATCTATCAAATTCCGTGGTGGGAGATGATGAACGAGGACAGCGAATTGATTCTTCGCACCGGGGATGAAAAAGCGCGGAAAATGGAAGAAAATCTTCTTCAAACCATATATCTGTGGAACCATATGCGTGCGGATATGGTGGTTGAACCCCATTACACGGTCCCAGAATGCATCATAAACAATACCGGCTTTGGCGTGGCGGTGGAAAGAGAAATAGTTCCTTCCAACGGCGGAAAGGGAGTCCCTTCCTCCCACTACCGCATCCAGATTTCCGGTGAGGCGGATATAGAAAAGATTAAGACACCTGTCGTCTCCTGCGATTATGCCGGGGCTGAAAGAGAATACGAATGGACCAGCGAAATCATGGACGGCATAATGGCTGTGAAAAGAAGCGGTCCGGTGAGTTTCGGATTTGCACCGTGGGATTTGCTCGCCATGCTTTGCGACCCGGGACAGATACTTCTTGACCTTGCAATGCGCCCCGCCTACATCCATAAACTGATTGACCGTCTTGCAACCGCATACTGCGATATGCTTGACCAGATGGTAAATCTGAACCTTTTTTCCCCTGGCAGCGGCAATCACGTTGTCGGCAACGGGGGGCTGGGATTCACCGACCAGCTCCCTCAACCGGACTGCGATCCCCGGCATGTCAGACTCTCTGACCTGTGGAGCGGCGGCATGTCCCAGATATTCTCGGAAGTGTCGCCGGCAATGCACGAGGAATTTGCCCTGCAGTATGAAAAAAGATATCTCAACAGGGCGGGCCTGACTTATTACGGATGCTGCGAGCCGCTGCACCGCAAGGTAGACATTGCGGCCAGACATCTTACGAAACTCAGAAAAATTTCAATGTCCCCATGGGTTGATATAAAAACCGGGGCTGAAGCCATTAACGGACGTTTTATCTTTTCCTTCAAGCCGAATCCCGCCTTTCTGGCTACGGAAAACAAATGGGCGAAGGAGAGCGCAAAGAAACAGATAGAGGAGGTGCTGGATGTCACGAAAGGAGAAAAACTTGAAATCATACTTAAGGATATCAGTACAGTCCGCCATGAACCACGGCGCTTATGGGAATGGACTGAAATGGTGATGGATATGGTAAGAAGATACGAGTAGACCTGCAATGAACCTCTGTATTTCGGGAGACGATGAAAATGAAAAAGGCGGATAATAAGAAAATACGGATAGGATTTATAGGATGCGGTCCGATGGCAAACAACACTCATCTGCCCAGTTTTACTTCTTATGATGATGTTGAAATAGTCGCTCTTTGCGATATAAATGAAAAGGCGCTGGAGGAGACCGGTAAGAGATACGGCATAAAAAACCTCTACACGAACTACCAGAAGATGGTGGAGGAATCATGCCCGGATGCCGTGGTTGCCATAGGACAGCCGGAGATGATGTTCAAGCCCATCCTCTGGTGCCTGGAACAGAAACTCCACGTCTATACGGAAAAACCTCTGGGTATTAACATGCACACCGCGCGCCTTCTTGCAGACGCCGCTGAAAAGAACGGTTGCATCACGCAGGTGAGTTTCCAGAGAAGGGCGTGCCCGCTGCTTGTCAGACTCCGCGAAGAGTGCCTTGCACGAGGTCCGATAACACACGCTGTATGCGAGTTTTACAAGTGCCAGATTGCTCCTTTCAAAATGGTGAGAGACCATATGATGGACGACGGAGTCCATGCAATAGACACGCTTCGCTGGATATGCGGCGGGGAGGTCAAGGAAATCCACAGTGAGATGAAAAGCATTAACGTTCCCGACCGGAACGTCATCATTGCACAGATTATCTTTGACAGCGGAGCAACAGGCATAATGATAAACAGCTGGGCAAGCGGACGGCGGGTATTCAGGGTGGAGATGCACTCTCCGGGAATATGCGCGGAAGGCAACCCCGAAGGAAAGGGATATGTTTACAGGGACGGGGATGTTAAAGGGATAGAATATGATACCGACGAGGTGGCGCAGACAGACAACCCCCTTGTTTCAAGGGGCTTTGAGCGCAAGAACAGGGAATTCATTGACTGCATTAAAGAAAACCGGCTTCCCCAGTCACATTTCGGGGACGCACTGAAAACAACGGAGATTGCCGAAAAAATACTGGCTGCCGATATATTGCGGGAGGATTGAGATGGGGACGAAAAATATTGAATTCACAGTTTTTACGAAACCGTGGAAGATGCCTGTGAAAGAACTTGCCGTATATATAAAGAATTTGGGCTTTGACGGTATTGAACTTCCAGTGAGGGACGGCTACCAGGCAACTGCGGCAGAGATAGAAAAACTGCCTGAGGTAGTAAAAATCCTTGCCGATTCCGGGCTGAGCGTTCCGAGCGCAGCCATACAGGTGCCCGTGGACGAAAGGGTTCTCTCCGCCTGTGCGGAAGCGAAGGTGGGCATCATAAGGAGGTGTATCGGAGTTTTCCCTGAACTCGGATACATGCGCTCAATGGAAAAACACTGGAAAGAGTTTGATGAACTTGTTCCTCTGCTGGATAAATATGGAGTGACCATCGGCATACAGAACCACTGCGACCTCAATCTCTGCAATGCGATGGGCATACGGTATCTCATTGAGAGGTACAGCGCCAAGCATTTCTGTGCGGTCTGGGACCCGATGCACTGTGCGCTCAACGGCGAAGACCCCCGGCTTGCAGTTGATATACTCTGGTCTCATCTCGGTATGGTCAATTTGAAAAACTCCTACTGGAGAAGAAAGACCGGAACTGAAGCCGAGTACGTACAGTGGGAGCATTACGAGACCTCGGGAAGACAGGGACTTGCATCATGGCCTCTTGTTGCCGAGGTGCTCAAGCAGCGCGGGTATAAGGGCGTGGTATGCCTCACCGCCGAATACACCGACGCAAGTTCCGTTGACCGGCTTATAAAAGAGGACATTGAATTTGCAAAATCCTTATTCTGAAAAGGAGTGAAGCCATATGTTGCTTCTTGACTTGAAAAAATCTTTGCCCGGAGAGTTGCCTGCAGGATGGAACATCTTTTCTCCCAGGACTTCATTGAAACCAGTATTCAGGGTGGTTACCCGCGGAGGCAAGAAAGCATTGCTGGCAGGTGGTAACGGGAGATATGACTGCGTGGGGCATGTAAGCCGCACAGTTAACCTGAGAACCGGTGAAACGTACAGGTTCTATGTGAAATTCAGCATGACCGAAGGGATAAATCCGAACCGCAATCTTCTTTTCCACTTCCATGCGGAAAGACCGGGAGGGCGATGGTTCATACAGACAGGGATATTTGACTTCCGGAAAATTGCAAAGAATCATGCCGAGGGAGAAGGGATATTTGAGGTTCCTTCCTCAGAGCATATAACCTGGCAGGAAGGCAAGGAGATAACAGGAGAGGTGCGCATATTCTTCAGGTGGAGTGCGCGGGGAAAAGTCTGGATTGAAGAGATGTCCCTGTCAGAGGCAGAACCGCTCAGCCCTCGTCCTGTAAGGGTTGCGTGCGTATCCGGCAAAATAGAGAACAGGGGTCTGGAGGAATGGGCGGAAATTCTGGAAACGGCAGGTAAAGAAAAAGCTGATATTGTATTGCTCCCGGAAACCTTTAACGGTCCCGGACCTGAAGCACTTGACGGTCCCTCGGCAAGATTGCTCAGCGAAAAGGCGGCAAAGTACAAAATGTACACCGCAGGCGGAATGATGTTATACGACAAGAAGAAAGACCAGCTTTGCAACAGCGCACAGTTATTTGACCGGCATGGAAAAAGAGTTGGCAGGTATGACAAGGTACATCCGTTTCCCGCAGAATCCATCATACAGGGGGTTTTCCCCGGGAACAGGACACCGGTCTTCAAAACCGACTTCGGAAAAGTGGGGATAATTATCTGCTACGACAGCTGGTTTACCGACGTAGTGGAATTGCTGTCCCTTAAAGGGGCAGAGATAATACTGTTCCCGAACGCGGGCTATTACAGAAGTCTGATGCCTGTACGCGCCGCGGATAACGGAGTATATATGGTTGCCAGCAGCGGAGGACCCTGCGGCATATGGGATACCAGCGGGAGGGAGATAACGGAAAAGGAAGACCCCACATGCATGTGCCTGCCGGAAAAATGGCTGTCAAGAAGACCTTCTTTCAAGGACGTGAATGCAAGAAAGATTGGCAACAAGAAAGTACTGTTGGCAACGCTTGACCTGTCGGTAAAACTCTCCCCCCACAACTGGGGCGGACCCATGCATTCAGCGCCGGGAGGCAGAAGGAACCGCAGGGAACAGATGAAACTTCTGTACAGGCAGATACAGAAAGAGACGGAAAGATGGTGGCTTGAGTAACCGCCCTATGGGTAAATTATTCAAATGGCAAGAAGGAAATCTTCGTTGAGTATTGCTATTTCAGATACCCTGTTTTACGTCTCCATTCCCGGTCATTTCAGAGTTGTATCTCGGTAAAGCCGGTCTTGCTCTTATTCTCCCCGAGGTAATTTACCCAGAATGTATTCTTATGTGCCTGCGGGTTGGAATACGTTAGAACAATTGTTCCCCTGTTGCATATTGCAGAAGGAGCACCGTTCCTGCGGTCATGTATGAAATCCCGCACTTCTTCGCCGGTGCACTTTCCGTTCCGGCGCCTTGCGAAATCAAGGAGATTGCCTCTGCGAAGCCGTGTAGTTTCGCCTTCAACGAATTTTTTGACTCCCTTTTCCAGCAGTGAGAACATCAGACTGTCATCTATTATGTGATTTGTAAGCGCCGCATAACCTTCCCTGGCAGGACATTCAAAAAAACCTCCGAAAGTCTGGTGGGCGCACAGTATATGGCTGTTTCTGTCAACGCATATGAGATTCATCGCAAAAGGATATTTCTTGCAGAATTGACGCACCTCTTCAACCGTTGAATAGTTCTGCAGGATTATCCTCATCGCGATATCCTGGTTTATGGAGTTGGGCAGAGGAGGAAGTCCGGGCAGCCCCTGGGAAGAGATGCCTACCGAAAGCCCCTCGCTGTTCATTCCACGGTTTCCCCAGACCGTTCCGGTAATGGGGAAAGAAACAAAACCGTATCCCCTGTCAGGAACAACATGGACAGGACCGCAATAAAGTCCGGGCGGGTCGTCCAGCGCCCCGGTGCAGGCAACGGTACCGTCCTTAAGGGTTACCGCAAGACTTGAGCATCCGCCCAGGGGTTTGGTATACAACCTGTATTGCCATGCCCGTAAACTGAGAAGCAGCACTTCTCTGAAAGTTGCTTTCGCGCCTTCGGCTATACCCTCCATTTCCTCAATCAGGTAAGGAGCAATGTCCCGAAGTATTTTTTCCTGCCCTTTTTCCCATTTTATAAAATCTCTGTCATCAAGAGGAACGTCATTCTCGCCTTCCAGTATTTCTATACCTGCACGTTTTATGAGAATATCTATGTTTTCATGTATCTTCCCAGCCATATCCTGCCCGTATTTCATGCCAATCTGCTTCGGACTTCCCTCCAGCAATAATACTTGCATGTCTTCCATTTTCGTCTCCTTTTAATATCTGTTGCATCAAAAACCTGATGCCTCAAGAACGCCGGGTACGTATTTTTCCCAGCCCAGCGGCATTATGTGGATGCCGGCACAAAGATGCTTCATACCATTTATCAGTTCGGCGGCAATCTTGATGCTCACACTGGCTCTCTCTTTCTTATCAGCGGCGGCCATCATTGTTATATAATTGTCCGGTACGTTGACTCCGGCAACGTTTTCATTCATAAATTTCGCCATGCCCGCAGACTTCAGCAGAACTATGCCTCCGAGTATGGGAACCCCGAATCTGGAAGCGGTCTTCATGAATTTTTCAAATGCGGCAAGGTCGTAAACCGCTTGCGTCTGGAAGAATTTCGCTCCGGCCGCAATCTTCTTCTCCATCTTGACTAACTGAAGTTCCTGCGGGTCATAACCCGGGCTGACAACTGCCCCGAGAAAAAAATCAGGTTTGCCGTCCAGTTCGTTGCCCACCATATCCTTCCCTTCCATCAGCCCGGAAGCAACCTTAAGGAGGGAAACGGCATCAAGGTCAAATACCGGCTTCGCCTGGGGATGGTCACCTAAAACCGTATGGTCGCCGGTGAGAATAAGCACGTTTCTAATCCCCAGTACCGCCGCGCTCAACAGGTCGGACTGGAGGGCAAGTCGGTTCCTGTCCCTGCAGGTCATCTGGAAGACCGGTTCAAGTCCTCTCTCCGCAAGCAGGCGGCAGGTTGCAAGGGAGCCGAGCCGCATGACGGAACTCTGTATATCGGTAACATTAAAGGCATCCGCCTTTCCTTTCAAATGTTCCGCCTCTTCCAGATGCGGAAGAATATTTGTCCCCTTGGGCGGTCCTATCTCGCTTGTTATGACAAACTTTCCGTTTTTGAGTTTTTCTTCAAGATTCATCGGTTTTCTTTCCCCCTTGTACTATAAGATGGTAATTCCTGATGTTTACCGCCGGCTCTTTTAATAATTTTTCACTCTCAATATCCTTCAGCCTCTGATATATAAGAACCCAGCCGCAGTCCATCTCGGAATTCACTTCGCATTTTCCGTTTTTTGTTCCCCCGCATGGACCGTTGAGGAGCCCCTTTGAGCAGGCCGTGAGAGGGCATATCCCCCCCGTGATATTCAGCCAGCACTCGCCGCACTGTTCACAGTCGGCGTTCTGGGATGTTACTCCCTGGAACCCGTTTAAGTAGAGGGTATCGCACCCGGGAATGACAACCTTCTCAGGTACAAGTTTTGAAACGACCTGGACTCCCACCCCGCAGGAAAAAACCAGTATTCTCCCGGCTTCCTGTATCCGGCCGCTGAAACTTTCAAGGTACCCGCGGGTGAACTCCTCGTTGCACAGATAGTCTATTCTTGCCACACCGTTTACTGTAATACCTGCTTCCTCCAGCAGACTGTCAATCTCCTGTTCAGGGAAATACACCTCTCTGCAACCGAAACACTTGAAAACAAACGGTTTGCGGTTTCTAAGCACATCCAATATCTTCTCACGGTCCTTAACTTTTGTTATCAGCATATTTCTTTGCCTTTTTTATGAGACTGAGAAGGTCTATCTTTGATGAACAGATGTATTGACAGCATTCGCATTCAATGCAGTTCTTCACCCTGTATTCAACCGCCTTGTCCCACATGGACTTTTTCCCGTAATATGCATAGTAGTTAGGATGCAGTTCCATCGGACATACGTCCACGCACCTTCCGCACTTGATACAGGTATTCTCTTCGGAAACCCCGACGGGATATTTTTTCAGGAGAATGAGACCCGTTGTCCCCTTTATGACGGCACTCTCAAGGGTTGTCTGTACAACGCCCATCATGGGACCTCCCATCTTTAACTCGTGTTCCTTCAATATATCTTCGGATTCCGCCGCAAAACAGGTGCGCACTATATCGGCAAACGGCGTACCTATCCTGACAATGAAATTGCCTGATTTCACTATATCTTCGCCGCCAACCGTAACAGCCCTTTCAAATAGCGGCAGCCCTTCATAAATCGCCCTGTATATGGAATATACGGTGCCGGTGTTGAGTACCACGACGCCCACGTCAAAAGGCAGGCCGCTTTCAGGGACATCCCTGTCAAGAAGTTTCTTTATGAGCATCTTCTCAGCACCCTGGGGATATTTCGTTCTGGGCGACGCCATCTCCACGTCAGCAAAATCTGCTTTATGGCGCATCACGGACTCCATCGCCTCTTTCTTGTTGTCTTCTATGGCAAAAATGACCTTCCCTGCACAGAGAAGTCTCTGCACCACCTCCATACCCTTCAGCAGTTCCAGCGGATGTTCTATCATCAGCCTGTTGTCGGCATTGAGATACGGTTCGCACTCGCATCCGTTGACAATCAGGGTGTCAACGGGTTTCGGAGGGCAGAGTTTCACGGGTGTGGGGAACATCGCACCTCCAAGCCCCACTATACCCTTATCCCTGAGGATTTCCGAAAGTTCGGCGTTTGGAAGGTTTTTCCAGTCAGGAAGCGGCTCCATTGAAGAATCCGGAGTATCCAGGCCGTCATTCTCTATGACCACGGCCGGCTGGGGCTTGCCTGAAACCGGATGTATCTTATCCTCTATCGCCGTTACCTTCCCGCTTATTGACGAATGCACAGGAGAAGATATAAAACCTGCGCTCTCTCCTATTTTCTGTCCGACCTTTACGCTGTCGCCCGCTTTCACAACGGGCTTTGCAGGCAGTCCGGTATGCTGTGAGAGGAAGACGAATATCTTTGCCGGGAACGGGAAATTCTCAAGGGGCTTTGCCTCGGTCTCCTCTTTCCTTTCCAGGGGATGAACCCCTCCGTAAAAACCTTCCCTGCGTTCTTCCCTGTTGGATGATTCCCTCTTCTGTTTCTCGTCAACGCGAAAAACGTCGTAATTCCTTATCTCTATGGTATCCGCAAAACCCCTCTTCTGGCTCTCCAGGCGTTTGTATATCTCCACCCATGCGCACGGAAGTTCCTTGTTTACCTCGCACTTGCCGTCCTTGTTCGCCCCCCCGCACGGACCGTTAAGCAAACTCTTTGCGCAGTCAACGACAGGGCAGATTCCGCCCGTCTTTTCCAGGTAGCACTGCCCGCAGGCAGCGCATTTCTCTTCTGTCAGGGCAATTCCGTGGTATCCCGTAATACTTGTAGCGTTTCCGCTTTGAGGTATGGAATCGGCGAGGGCAATTACCCTTCTCTTCCTGACCGCGCATTCCGAGGCGACAAACTGTATGCCCAGACCGCAGGAGATTACCGCCACGGGCTCATTTCCGTCCAGGCGCTGAAGGATTTTCCCTGTCAGGTGGTTATTGCATAGGAAATCCACCGGTTCACAGCCGGTTATCCTGGTATCTGAATTTTCGATTATCGTCCTGAGCCGGCCGCATTCCGGTTCATCCTCGCTGTTGAATTCCTTATAGCACTTGCGGCACCACAACACGAATATCCCGGGGATTCCTTCAAGAATCTCGCGTATCTCCTTTTCACCCTTCAACCTGTACTTGGTGTAATCCTTCACTGCTGTTTCGCCCATTTCGCCGCCCTTACCACATTTCTCAATAGAATCGCCGTTGTCACCGGGCCCACTCCCCCGGGAACTGGCGTTATGAGAGAAGCGTTTTCTCTGGCCGTTTCAAACTCAACATCGCCGACAATCCTGTCGCCAACCCGGTTTATCCCGACATCAACGACCACCGCACCTTTCTTTATCCATCCCCCGGGGACAAGGTTGGCTTTTCCAACCGCAACAACCAGGATATCGGCGCGCCTTACGTGTTCCTCAAGCATCCCTGCCTTGCTGGTACCGATGTGACATATGGATACCGTGGCAAATTTGTCAACAAGCAGAAGGGCAACCGGCTTACCCACGATATCGCTGTGTCCCACCATGACGATCTCTTTACCGTAAAGGTCTATTCCCGTGGAGTCTATTATCTCTTTTACTGCAAGAGCGGTGCACGGAGCGAGAAAGGGTCTGCCGTAAACAATCCACCCCATGTTGGCAGGGTTGACACCTTCCACATCTTTACGCGGGGATATGGCCGCCTGAATCCTTCTCATATCTATCCCCTGCGGCAGTGGCAGTTGCAGGATTACGCCGGTAATGGAGTTTTCGTTATTGAGTTTCCCAATCTCCAGGAGAAGATTCTCCTCCGAGATATCGGCCCCTATCGTCCTCAATTCATATTTTATGCCTGCCTTCTCGCAGTTCTTCTGCTGCTGCTTAACGTACACGGCGCTTGCGGCGTTCTCCCCCACCTGGACAGCGACGAGTTTGGGCTCTATGCCGTCAGCCCTCAGCGCCGCCAGTTCAGCAACAACCTCTCCCTTTATCTTCTCGGCAATCGCCTTCCCGTCAATCAGGTTATTTCCCTCCATCTTTCGCCTCCAGTATTTTTGATATCTTCCTGTAAACCGCCTCTCCTCTCTCCAGGACTTCTTTCCCTGCCCTGTCCATCTCCTGCATACTCACCGCAACAAAATCGCTGTCGCCCTTCAGGAATTGCAGGTTGATCAGAACGTTAAGTCTCGCCGTATTGAAAGACGCTATTGCCAGGGATACCGCAATCCCGGTATCCGATATGAGATTCCTGTTTCCCCTCTCTGACAGAACCTCGGCGAAACCTATTATCTTCTTCGCAAACCTGCATATATCCAGGTGTATTTTCGCCGACTCCTTGAGACATTGTTCCGCAAGGGCAGTATTCTTTTCCGCTGTGTATTTCCTTATACTTTCGTAAACCTCGCTGTCGTGTTCAATATACCCGGACAGTTTTTCCAGTATGCTGTCGTTTTCCGCCTTCATGACCCTGAGTTCTTCATCCCATGCGGCATATTTTTCTTTTCCAATGGTATAGTTCAGGACCATGTTGATGAGGGCTGCGCTCAGGGAAGCGATACATGCGACCACGCTTCCTCCGCCTGGAGCAGGTGTTTTCGCGGATACCTTCTCAAGATAATTTCTTAAGGGTTCGCCCAGATATTTGAATTTTTCTCCGGACATTTAGCCTACCAAACCTTTGTATTTTTCATAGTTTTCATCCCACAGCGAGGTCTCCTTCGGCTGATAGACAAAAAGCGGAAAGGATTTTCTTACAATCTCCCGCAACTGGGGGACGTCAGAAATTTCGTTGGTTGCCATTGCCTGAACCAGCAGATTGCCTGTTGCAGTCGCTTCAACGGGTCCGGCCATAACAGTCTTTTTCATGGCGGATGCTGCGAACTGGGACAGCAGCTGGTTCTGTGAGCCGCCTCCGACAATATGAACGGTCTCTATCCTGTTGCCTGTGATATCCTCAAGGTTGGAGATTGCATGCCTGTAATCCATGGCAAGACTTTCAATCACAACCCTTGTAACCTGGGCAACTTCTTCGGGAACCTTCTGGCCGGTCCTGCTGCAATACTGTCTGATTCTTTCAGGCATGTTTCCGGGGAAGAGGAATTCCTGGCTATTCACGTCAATGAGTGAAAAAAATGGTCTGGCCGAGGAGGCCATCTCTGCAAGCTGTTCATAGGAAAAAACCTTTCCTTCCTTTTCCCACTGCCTTCTGCACTCCTGCAGAATCCACAATCCCATTATGTTCTTCAGAAACCTTATGCTGCCGGCGTAACCGCCTTCGTTTGTGAAGTTGTGCCTGAAACTCTTTTCGTTTATTATGGGATTTTCCGTTTCTATCCCGAGAAGCGACCACGTGCCCGATGAAATATAGGCCCATGTATTTTCCCTTGCCGGCACGGAGATCACGGCGGAAGCCGTGTCATGGCCGCAAACGGCATAGACAGGTATCAGGGGAACTCCCAGTTCCTCCCCGAGATTCCCGGATATGTTTCCCGACAGCGTGCCCGGGGAAATGACTTCAGGCAAAAAACCCGTTGGTATATGCAGGGCCTCAAGAATACCCTTTGCCCACCCGCCTCTCGGGGCTCCTTTCTCTCCTTCCCCGGAAGAATTGTAGATCTGGGATGTTGTCGCTATCGTGTATTCCGCTCGTTTTTCACCGGTAAGGAAGAAGTTGAAGAGATCCGGCATGAACAAAAGTTTTTCTGCAGAATCAAGCATCCGGGGAAATTCCTTTTTAGTTGCATACAACTGATAGAGTGTATTGAGAGACATGAACTGGATGCCTGTCTCTTCAAATATCTTTTCCCTCGAGACAATTCCGAAAACCTCTTCGGGTATGCCGTCCGTCCGCCTGTCCCTGTAATGGAAGGGGTTGGCAATAAGAAGATCGCTTGCTCCGAGAAGCCCGTAATCAACACCCCACGTGGTAACTCCAATCCCTGCAATTTCCCCTTCCTTGCATGCCTCGGAAATAATCTTTTTTATCTCAGAGAATATGGCAAGGACATCCCAGTATATGTGCGAGTGAAGTCCTGCGCTATGGGTCGGAAACCTGTGAAGTTGCCTGATTGAAATCTTCTCGCCGTTGAATTCACCGAGTATGCCCCTCCCGCTTTCCGCCCCCAGGTCTATCGCCACAAATTTTTTCGTTGCCATGGGATATACTTTATACTTTCCTCATATCATTGTCAATCAGAATCGGGGTACTCAGATACAGTATATTTCCTTGAGAAGGTTGATGAAATAGGTATAGTTTTCAAGGGAGATATCCGAGGAGATGGAATGGTCTATTCCGGGGATATATCCGCCCTCTTCTATGACTTTTATTTTCTTCATCACTTCCCTCTTTATATTCTCTTTGCCCCTGGCTATTTCCCTTTTGTCTATCCCTCCCACCATCTTGACCTTCCTGCCGTATCTTCTTCTCAGTTCAACAGGGTCCATATCGGCAGCCACCTCGCACGGTGAAAAGAGGTCTATCCCCGCCTCAAAGTATAGATCCATGAACGGATTAAGGTTCCCGTCGCTGTCGTAGTAGAAAATGTCCACGCCGTAGCCCTTTGCCGCGTCGCATACCTTCTTGTACCTCGGCAGAAGGAACCTTTTGAACATCGCAGGGGAAATGAGAGTTGAGGTCTTGTAAGCTATATCCTCCCCGAAACCAAGGTAATCAATCCCTGTCCGCGGACAGACTTTCCTGATTCCTTCAAGGCATATGATATTTATCCTTTCAAAGAGTTCATCCACGAGTTCGGGAGCATCGTGGAACAGATAGGACGAGTATTCAACGCCGGCGAGGTTGCGCAGTATTCCGTAATAGCATCCTCCATCCAGAAAAAGAATCACATCCCTGTCGTCTCCCCTTTCACCTTCCCATGCCTTTTTCTTCTTCCCGCCCGAATCAAAACCATCTTCCAGGGCTGCTTTCCATCTTGCATCCATCAGACTCAGGTCAAAATGTTCCTTGATAACCCTTTCCAGGTCAGCAGGATTTTTCACAGGGAAGTCAATCCACTCCGGCATTGTGGTGGAATCCTTGAAATCCTTGACGGTCCTGCCATATGCGTCTACTTTTATTATCTCATGCCCTTTTTCCGAGATGACCTTTTCTTCAGGGGGAGGATAGAGCCCGGTTACAGGCCCGACATACTGCATCTTCGTGGAAGAGAGCATTGAAACCCCGAAATATTCCTCAAAATCGTTATCCTGCGGGAAACCCTCTTTGTGCCACCTTTCAAGGGTATCTTCCCAGGGGCCGTTTACATTGTCAAAAGGCGGATGGTCAACCGTTTCAAAGCGCATTGTCTTCAGGAATCTTTCCCTGTCATTCATTTTTGTCCCTCCTGCGAACAGGTCTCTTGTTCCGACCGCCTGTCCCGGTCTCAAGCCAGTTCAGATATTCCCTGCTGTCTCCTTCTTTTCCACGGCAGCAAATACCTGTATATATCTTGACATTACCTTCCCCGGCGATTTGTACCTCAGAGTCACACTTTCCCCTTTCATCTCTCCCTTCGAAATGTTTCGGGTAACTTGATAAGCCAGATAGTTTACCGTAAAATTAAGAAAAGTCAAAAATTTCCGGAGGAAAAAGAATGGGAGAATTGACAGGCTCTCAAATGATACTCTTTCCTGGGCGGATGACAGCAGATTTACATAACGTCATAATCACCGTTCATTCCTTTATTATCTCTATTTTTTATGGTCAAATATTCCGTCTATCTCCGTTCCGCAGAAAGAACACTTTCCGTTGGCAATTTTGTTTCCCTCTATGCTGTATCCGTGACGTTTTACGAGAAGAGATTTGCAGGAATAACAGTATGTATTTTCCCCGTCATTGCCCGGAATATTCCCGGTGTATACGTATCTCAGTCCCTCTTCAATACCTATCTCCCTCGCCCTCGCAATCCTGTCAAGGGGGGTGGGATAATGTCCGGCCATCCTGTACACGGGGAAAAACCTGCTTAAGTGCCACGGTATTGCAGGATCAATATCCTTCACTATCCTTGCAATCTCCCTGACCTGCTCTTCGGAATCATTGTATTCCGGTATCAGAAGGGTTGTAACCTCAACCCATATTCCCAGTTTGCGCATCAGCCCTATGTTGCTCACCACGGGCGCCCTTTTTGCCCTGCAGAGTTTATTGTAAAAAGTTTCGCCGCCCTTCAGGTCAACGTTGGCCGCATCAAGGTACGGAGATATCATCTCCAGCGCCTCGCCGCTCATATAACCGTTGGTAACAAAATTGTTCTTCAACCCCGCTTCCCTTGCCGCTTTTGAGGTCTCCAGGGCAAACTCAAAAAAAATTGTGGGTTCAGTGTAGGTATAGGATATGGATTTGCAGCCATAATGAATTGCAGAATTTACGACGTCCCCGGAGGTGACTGTATCTCCGGCTTCCAGTATTTTTTCTTCTCCGGATAGCTGCGAGATGGTATAGTTCTGACAGAAGGGGCAGGAAAAATTGCAGCCTGCCGAAGCCACGGAGTATGAGAGAGAGCCCGGGAGGAAATGGAAAAAGGGCTTCTTTTCTATGGGGTCAACATTTTGCGCAATCAGATTGCCGTATGATAGGGAGAAAAGTCTTCCCGCCCTGTTGGCCCTGACGCCGCACAGGCCGGTTTTGCCGTCTTTAATCAGGCAGAAATGATTGCACAGGCGGCATTTCACCCTCTCGTCCTGCAGAGATTCCCACAAAATTGCCTCTTTCATCTGAATCTTCCGGAGGGTATCACCTGAGTCTGAATGTGAAGACGACCGGGGAGTTATTTCTCAAGACCTCAACCGTGACAACTTCGGTCCTGTCCTTTATAATCTGATTGTATACGGCAAATCCCTTGGCTATGCTGTCTATGAAAACACCGTTAACTGTCTTAAGCACATCCCCGTCGCGAAGACCGTATACGTAGGGCAGGCTGTCGGGCGGAAGATTGCTTATCCTGAATCCTTCCATCCTGCCGTTTTTTACATCGGGGGCGACGTTCAGCTTTTTCATCAGTTCTTTGTCATTTCTCAACTCGTCAATCGTCTTGCTGAACTCAACCGAAACGGGTTCTTCAAACTTCGGCATTTCCACCGCCGCGGGATTGACTATTTTTTTCGCTTCTTCCCCGGTCTGAACGTCATTCAGCCTGGCGGTTACACCCGGAGCAACATCTATCAACTCAACACCCTCGGTATCCTGTTTGAGATACATCCTTTCTTCTTTGCCGTCGTACATGAAGACAATGCAGTTCTGCTCAATCTTAGTAATTTCGGCGTTTTCAACAACATCACCCACCCTGTAAAAAACCTCCTCGTTTGTCTTTTTCATGTTGAGTATGACAAACGAATCACCCTCGGTAAAATAGATGATGCCTGTCAGATCAATCAGCGAATTCAAGGCAGGAGCAGGAGACGGTTTTAGTATGGGTGTTTGTATGACTTCAGGTTTAGGAGGAGGCGGCTGGGAAAAAAGATTCCTTTTCAATATTATGGAATAATCAGCCACTCCGTGGGCAGACACAACCGCCGCCATAAGGAATAGCAGACACATATATCCTGTCTTTCTCATATTTACTATTTTAACATATAAACCGCAAGAAGTAAAGACATTCCCGTGCTTCTGGCTCTTATTGCATTCTTGATATTGTTCCTGTTTACACGAGACAGGAAATATTGTATAATCCGATATTATGAGAAAAATA
>CAYOFY010000029.1:0-18581 GCA_964403465.1 uncultured bacterium | reverse complement strand
GCGGGCAAAACTACTGCCCGGCGAGGATTTGAACCTCGAACATCGGCTCCAAAGGCCGGTGTGTTACCGTTACACCACCGGGCACGATAAATTATTTCAGACTTCCTGCGTAACCCTCAACACTTCGGAAATGGTTGTCAAACCCTCTTTTATCTTGGCTGCACCGTCCATTCTCAGTGTAATCAGCTTTTTTTTCAGGGCTAACTTTTTTATTTCTGCGGTGGATATCCTCCCGGATATCATATTCCGTATATCGTCATCAATAAACAGCAGTTCAAAAATCCCTTTCCTCCCATAATAACCTTCATTGAAACACTTGCTGCATCCTCTGCCCTCCCTGTACTTCGTTTCACTCAGGTCTTCTTCCCCGAGAAAAACCTGTTCCAATTGTTTGACGGCAGGTTTGGTCTCTTCCGAACATTCTGGACAGTTAAGTCTTATTAACCTCTGGGCCATCACAGCCACAAGGGAAGAGGCAATGAGATATGGTTCAATTCCCATGTCTATCAGTCTTATAACCGCGCTTGTGGAATCATTCGTGTGCAATGTGCTGAAAACAAGATGTCCCGTTAGAGATGCCTGTATTGCCATCTCGGCGGTTTCCCTGTCACGTATTTCTCCCACCATGATGATATTCGGGTCATGCCTGAGAATTGATCTCAGCCCGTTGGCAAAGGTTAACCCAACCTTGGGATTTACCTGAATCTGATTTATTCCTTCAATGTTATATTCAACGGGATCCTCAAGCGTAATTATATTTGTGCCCGGATTATTTATTTTTGAAAGGGCGGCGTACAGCGTTGTTGTTTTTCCGCTGCCAGTTGGCCCCGTGAGAAGTATTATGCCGTGGTCAAGGTGTATCAACCTGTTGAAGTTTTCATAATTCTCCTTTGAAAAACCAAGCTCGGTGAGACTGAACAGAAACGTGCTTCTGTCCAGCAGTCTCAAGACAACGGATTCCCCAAAGAACGTTGGAATTATTGAAACTCTTATATCAATCTTCTTGTTATCAGTCATGATTGAAGTCCGCCCATCCTGGGGAATCCTTTTTTCCGCAATATCCAGATTTGAGATTATCTTGATCCTTGTCACGATGGCAGGGTGGTACTTTCTCGGGAGAACGAATATGTCATGCAGAACCCCGTCCACCCTGTATCTGACCTTGAGCTCGGATTCGCCAACCTGGATGTGAATATCGCTTGCCCTCATGGACATCGCCCTGTAAAGTATTTGATTGACAAGCCGTATGACCGGGGCTTTGTTTGCAAGATCCAGAAGATTCATGTGTTCAACATCAATATCTTCTTCCAGATGCACCATCTCCTCCGAATTGAGGTCGTCTATCACCTTCTGGGAGGAACTTGGATGGTAGTAATACTTATCCAGGCATCTCTGTATGCTTTCGCTTGAAGCGCGGGCAATCTTTATTTCTCTGTTTATCTTTGTCCTGATTTCGCCGATGTCCGTTTTCAGCAGGTCATCCGTCACGACAATGATTTCGCCCTGAGGGTTTTTAAGGGGGAGCAGACAGTTTTTTTTAAGGAACGCGAAGGGGAAGAGAGACAACAGTTCCGGATCTACCATCTCTTCAGGATTTTCTATCCACAAAATAGATTTTTTTTCCATCTTACTTTGCAACTTCTCCGAGAAGCTTTTCCTTTTCTTTCTTCATCGCTTCCGCTTCTTCAAACGAGGTCATGATATGAGGGGTAATGAAAATAAGGAGATTCGTTTTAATTGACTTTTTTGAGTTGGACCGAAACAGTCTGCCAATCAGCGGGATATCACCGAAGAAAGGGACCTTCTTGACCGTATTTTCGGTGTCATCCCTCACAAGTCCGCCGAGAATTATTGTCCTTTTATTGGGAACTATGAGCGTCGTGTCCACGGAACGTTTCGCAGTCGTGGGAGCCTCGGGGGTGCTTCCCTCTATGACTTTTGTCACTTCCTGGGATATCTTCAAACGGACGTATTTGTCCTGGCTTATCTGGGGAGTTATCTTGAGCGTTATGCCAACATCCTTGTAGTCATAACTTTTTATCGTGTCGCCCGTTGTCCCGGAAGTGGTTGATATGAATCTTGTTTCCTTCAGGTAGGGAATATTCTCGCTTACGTTTATCGTTGCTTCCTGGTTATCCGCAGTCATTATCTGCGGTGTTGACAGGATATTGAAATGCGTATCTTTGGCGTAAAGGTTAATGAGGGCACCCACGGTTAGAGGATACGTCAGCTCTCCCTTGATAATACCCAAAGAAAGCCCTTCGGGCGGCACGCCCGTCGTAGCATAAGATTCCAGTTTCCCGAAATTAGTTCCTGCGCCGCCGGTATACCTGTCCTCGTCAAACTTGTCTGTTACAGCCCACTCTATACCCATTTCCCGCGACGTTTCATATGAAACCTCCGCAATCAACGCTTCTATGAGAACCTGATTTGTCAGGACATCAAGTTCCTTGATTATGTTCTCAATATTGGCAAAATCATCCGGGTCGGCATTTATGATGAGGGAATTTGTGGATTTTGACGCGACCACGGAAGGCTGGATGGCAGGAGTTTCCCCTCTCCTGACCCCCTGCCTGGGCCGGGCAAGAAGCTGCGTGAGTATCTTGGCAACATCCTCGGCGTCTGCGTTTTCAAGTTTGTAAATCTTCAGAACTTCCCTGCCCGGAGGACTTGGAACGTCAATCTTTGAAACGATATCCTGTATTTTTGACACACTACTGCCGATATCCGAAACAACCAGAGTATTGGTCCGGCTGTCAACGCTAATCTGCCCGCTTTTCGTTATGTAGGATGCAAGTATCTGAGAAAGGACGTCAGGGGGATAGTATTTAAGAGGGATTATCTGGATCAGGAAATCTTCCATTTTCCCTTCAGGAACAGGTCCAACATTGATTTCACGCACACGCAGGCGTGCTTCCGTGGAAGGGATGATTTTTGATATTGAGCCTTCCTTTACGACGGAAAAACCGTAAAGGTTCAGGATTGACTTGAAAATGGCATTTATTTCTTCAACGGAGATACTGCTGTTTGAATATATGGTTATATTGCCCCTTACATTGGGGTCTATGACATAGTTTTCCCTGGTATATTCTCCAACGAACTTTATGAATGTCTTTATATCTACGTTGTTGAAGTTAAGAATAAAATCCCTTGGAAAGCATGGTCTTGAAAAAAGACTCAAAAATAACAGCCAAACAGTGATAAAGAATTTTTTTTTCATCGTAAGGTTGAAGCAGAACCTAACGTATTGCCCCCTGAGGAAGACCGGCACCGCCACCGCCACCGCCCCGCCCTTCAATATCATAGGTCTGACGGTTGCGTATGGTGTCAAGCGCGGTCTGCAATTCCGTCCTGACCCCTTCGTCCTTCTCCACCCTGAGCCGTTCCATGAGTTTTACCAGCATATCGTCCGTTGTTTCCCTCGCGGCAATGGTCTTGATTGCCTGCTTCCTTATCTCCGGGTCAGGGTCGTTAAGGTACTGGATGGCCATGGAGGCCTCCACGCCAAACATGGAACTGCCCCTTTCTCTTGAACCTGTGTTCCGCGTGTCCCCGCCGTATTTCACATACCAGTCAAGTGTATCCGTTATGGTTTTCCTCACATCAGGTTCCTTCTCGTACTTCAGCCGCACCAGCATGGTTCTGAGAGCAAGAAGGTCCCTGACAGCCCCAAGTTGTTCCTGAGCGCTGGCACTGGTTTGCGTATCTGATTGCGAAATACTCTTCTTGGCAAAAATTTGCGTGGCGTATTTTCTTATAAGCGGCTCCGGGTCGCTCATAAACCGCAGCAGGGTTGAATCTGTCTGGAAAATCATATCAAGTCCCACCGACGCAATATCCCTGACTTCAGGGTCCGGGTCGGACAGGAGAACATAAAGGTCCGGGATGAAAACTGCACCGCCTACACCTGTTGAGGTTTCATCATTACTGCTCCCGCTGCCCTCGCGTGAAACCGAGAAAAGGTTTCTTACCCCACCCTCGTTTGAAGAACCGCTTGTCCCTTCATCCCCGACCATACCCATTGATATTGCCTGGATGGCCTGTTTCCTGATGGTAGGGTCAGGATGCCTGAGCATCCCACCTATGACGGCCATCACAAAATCCCGCACCGCCCCCTTGCGCTCCTCCTTGTCCTTTTCATCCTTACGGAAAGTGCTGGAAGACGAGGAAGACCTTGACCTGCTGGTAACAGACGTCTGCGCATTCAGCATCGTGATTGAGAGAAGAAAAATACCTGTGAGTACCGCAAATACTGTTCTTTTCCTATTTTTCATTGTGAACACCCCCTCTTCTCCTTCTCATGTCCTGCTTCTATCCTTTATACTTTAGACTTATTTTACCCGTCTCGGGTTTAATCTTAAATATCTAAAACTTTTCCAGTATCCCTGCATCCACCTCATGTTCACTCTTTTTCAAATCCGGCTTGCTCAAAGTATCGGCTTCTTCATAAGTTGTGACAATATAGGGAGTAAGGAACAATAACAGTTCACCGGTGGATTTTTTATATGAAGGTTTTTTGAAAAGATATCCCAGCAGCGGTATCTTGCTCAGGAAGGGAACCCCTGTTTCGGACTTTTCCTCCCGGTTCTGTATCATACCTCCCACGACAAGTGTCTGCCCGTCAAATAATGTAACGTTCTGGGTTGTCTCTCTTGTTGATATTATCGGCTGCTCCGTTTCGTAATTGAGGCCTGCGGCGACCGCGCTCAGTTTCTTCACCTCCACAAGGCGGGAGTCATATATGTTTAATGTCAGAAAAACTGTCCTGTTTCTCTGGATAATGGGGGTAACTTCAAATTCCGTACCCACATCCTCCTCGTATACGGCGACCGTCTGACGGCTCCCTGTTATAGCTCCGGAAGTCGGGTTGTACGTCTGCTCAAACTCGGGTATGATGTACGGAAAATTCTGAACGACCCTGATTATCGCCGTTGTTCCGTTAAGACACATAACCTTCGGCGACTGTATCAATTTGACCTCTCCCCTGGTAGCAAGTGCGCTGACCAGCGTATTTACATCCTTGTTTGTCAAACCGAAGGAAAAACCAGCGGGTAAACTTGAGCTTATGCCCGGAGTAAATGCAGGATTAACCCCGAAACGCGGGCCGGTAAGGGTAGCATCTATGCTTTCAATCAATCGTGAACTCAACAGCCAGTCAATAGAGAAGAGGCTTTCCCCGGACGCCGCTACCTCAACAATTCTGGCTTCAAGGAGAACCTGGGAGATAGGCATATCAAGCGAGGATATTACGTCCTGTATCTGTTGAAGCAATATGGGGTTGAATACATCAACAACGATGGAATTGGTCCTGGGGTCATGGACAATGGTATTTATCTTGAAGGTTTCTCTCAGGGATTTGGCAATAAGAGCGGCGTCTCCGTAAAAAATATTGAATACCCTCCTGCTCTGCTCTTTTACCGCCTTCGCTCTTGTATCATATTCCGACTCGGTCATTATCTTTATAACCTTGTCTTCTTCAAGATATTTCAGTTTATTTGCCTCGCATATCAGGTCAAGAACCTTCTGCAGGGGAAGGTCCTTCACGTTTATGGTCACCCTGCCTGTTATGCCTTTGCTCAGGATTATATTCGCACCGGTAAGGTCATAGATTAATTTAAGCGCCTGTTCCAGATCCATGCCGTTCAATTCCAGCGTGACTGGCGTCTCTCCTATGGCCCCGAGAAGAGGTTTTTCAATGTCGGATTTTTTCTGCACAATCTGTTCCACCTGGGTACGCGCTTTGTTTGCAAGGCGCATTGCCTCGGCAAACTGATTTTCCTCATAGGCCTTTTTTGCCATTGTAAGGGTTGAATCCGGCTCCAGCATCTCAAAACTCGCTATCTTGTACCTTGCCTCCATATCCTGAAGGTACTGGTAGGTATCCAGCAGTACTTTCTGGGAAGCCTTTGCGAAGGTTTCAAACTCCCCTTCTTTTATTATCTCAACATCGTTCTTTTTCTGTTCGCCAGGTTTGAAAGTCTCGGTGGTTCCGGTCTTGCCGAGTTGCGTTTCAGCAACCCTTACATACCTCTGCACCTGGCTTGCCCTGTAATTAGGATCAATCCCCTGTATTGACTTGAAGATGGAGATTGCTTCAGAATAATTCTTGGCATAATAATTGTTTATCGCCTGCATGTACATTACATCCAGGTCCGACCTGTTTTGCGTCTGCGCACCCAGCCATCCGGCAATGGATATTACCAAACAGAAGATAATACACAGGTAAGTCATCCTTTTCATTTTATCTCCTCCTCTTTTATGATACCTCCCGGTTTGCATGGAATCAAGTTTTCAGATGCATCAATCAAGATTGATTTCATATAATATCCCTTCCTTGGAAAGATATACCTTGTTCGCATCTTTTCTTAATATTCTGAATCCTTCAACAACATCTCCAACAGTCACCCTGTAAGTTTTCTGTTGTCCCTCTATGAACAGATATTCAACCCCCTCTATGAGAATTCTCCCCCTGTATATAAGATCGCAGCGTTTTTCGGGAACAATCAAAGGAGAGACTTCCGGCTTGCTTACTTTCTCCAGAGGTGTAATGGGTTGTGACGCCACTTCAGATCTGGGAGATGCTTTCAATATCGTCTGATAGGAAGGCGTTTGCGGCTTGGAAACAGAAGAGACTTTTTCGGGTTCCATCTGTTTCTCTTCTTTTATTATGCTCACAACCCTGGGTCTTAATATGGAAATAATCTCGGGTTTAGGCGCAAGAACTATGTTGGTAGGCGCAGGCCTGTTAAGCACCTCCATGGTCAGACGTCCCGGAGAAAACGGGTCTCTCTTCCCTTCAATATCAATTCTTTCCGGTTTGTACGATATACTCATCTGTTCCGGAACGGGAACTTTTTCCGGCATGGTTACTTCTTCCGGAGACTTGCTGGTAAATACCTCCTCTCCGACTATCCCCGCGAGCCGCTGTTGAGGATTCTGAAATTTTCTGACCAGCAAGAACATTTCGGCCAGCCACGCCATAAGCAGTATCAGAAATACAAATCTGAATGCATTCCTTCTTATGAAAGGAACGAGCAGGAAAGGTTCCTTGTATTTCGCAACGAGTTTCCTTGCCTGCGCAACGGGAACCTTTGCGGGAGCTATTGCCTTCCTGCTGAAACCGGCGATAAATTTCCTGGACGAATCCACCGATTTTACAACGGCATTCCTTGCTTCAACCGTATCTATTCTCTTTGCTTCCCCGGTTAACCCTGACAGATACGATGCGGTCTTTCTGTCCATCGGAACCGCGGGTATTATCGCAGGGATTTCCGCAATTCCCGGCTTCTCTTCCACGCCAACACGCCTTCCTGCTGAAACCTCCTTGAGGAGAACCTTGCTCTCCCTGCGCTGTTCATTTAGAAGTTTCCTTCCACGGATAAACTCCAGGAGTTCCTCTTTTCTCTTATTGACCGGCACCTGAGGACGTTCATGAGCTGTAAGGGGAACGGTTACGGGTTTCCCTGCTTTCCGTACTGATGCTTCTTCCTTCTTTCTGGTCGCCTCAAACTTCTGTTTCTGCCGTTCCTCTTTTTTACGAACAGCGGACAGTCTTTTCTCGGCAAGAACCGCTTGCTTTCTGATTAATCTCTGGTTATATTCAAGAGCCTGCTTCTCTTTTTTTGATTTCAGAAAAGACAACAGTTCTTCCTTTGTATTTATGGATGGATGGATTCTTGCTTCTGCAGGTACCTGAGGAGGTTCTGGTTTGACATTCTTCTCAGGGGGAATTTGCGGTCTTCCGCCTTTCCGAATAACCTCTTCTTCCTTCGCCTTCTTTCTCAGGGCGGCCAGTTCTTCCCTTTTCTTCAGTTCTTCCAGTTTCCTGCTGTTTCTTTCAGCTGCCCTGCGACTTGCTTCCGCTCTCTTCAGAGCAATTTTTTCTTCTCTTTCCTTCTTTCTTTCATCCTGCCTCTTCTGCTTTTCTTCCAGGGCGGCAACGGCGAAATCCTTCTTCAACTCTTCTTTTGACAGGGAAAGCTCCAGCAGCTTCTCTCTCCGTTTTTTTCTCCTGCTGCTGCCGTTAATATATGTCCTGTCAAATTCCTTTGGCTTTACCTCTCTTTTCAGATTCGGAACGCCCTTCCTGTTTTCCATCAAAGGAATCTCTTCTTTGACATGAGAGATGATTCTTGCTTTCTTCTTCTCAATGAATTTCAGAAGGTGTTTTCTCCTCTCTTCTCTCATCGCGTACGCTCTCGTTTTCCTGTCTCCCGTCTTCATCCCTGAGACCCCTTTTCCTCTTCCGTTCTCTTTATGATCACAGCGTCAATCCCCATTGCCACTCTGAAGAGATTGCTTTCCTTTTTCACAGAAAAATTCTTGAGCAGAAAATATGACGACGGATTTTCAATATATTTCAGGAATCTTACAATTTCGTTGCTTGTTCCAGCTATCCCCAGTTTCAGGGGAAGTACCTGGTAAAAAGCCACCTGCTGCGGCACGCCCGGCGTAATGCTCTCAACCATTGTAACCCCCGAGTCAACAATAAGATTGACAAGGTCGTTAACCACCTCAAATTGCAACGTCAGCGTGGGAATCTGATCCTGTGGAGAAAGACCGGTTGTGGGAAAGCCCAGGGCAAGGGGAAGTTGCACCTTCCTCTTGCTCGCTCTTTTATACAGACGGTCCTGGGAAAAATACAGAAATTCCTTGAATTCCACAGAAGGATACAGGGTGAATTCAGGGACTATGGGAGTTGTGGTTGAAAAGTTATTCATTAGAAAATCAAATTCGCGCTCCAGTTGTTTCTTCTCCATCGTCAGCGACGCTATAAGAGCGGGGGACGGCGCTTCACCTTTTTCTTTTTCATACTTGGTGACCTGTTCGTGTTTTGTTTTTATTTCATCTTCAATCTTCTTTATCTCCATCCGCATATTCTTATTCAGGTAATACCCGGCAATCATAATCCCTATAACCAGTATCAGCGAAAACAAGAGTGAATATTTCTTAAGAATGCTTTTTATCTTTTTCATTTCAGTTCCATGAACAATGAAAACAGCAGTTTTTCATTCTCCGGACTCACTTCGCATGAATTTATGGTAACTGCCTGAACAAATGACAGTTTGGACAACTCGGTGACAAATGCCTTGAAATCGCTGAACGCGGTTTTTATATCGGTTATGATAATCTCTCCATTTATGGTAAAAGTCTTTTCTGCCTCTACATTGATTTCTGCAGAGGGCTGTTGCTGCCCGGCAGGCTGAGGCGGCGCTTCGGCTCCGGGAGCGCCCGGGGGTGGCATACCGCCAGCCGGTGCCCCCGGTGGCTGTTCCATACCTGGGGGTCTGGCGCCGGGAGGCATAGCTCCTTCCGGAGCCATTTGCGGTTGCGCAGCGGCAACGGGAGATACGGCAGCCGCCTGTCCTTTCCCCGGTGAAAACGAAACTATGTATATCCTGCTGCTCGGAAGAGAATTCCCCAGAGCAAGCACGCGTTTCAACCAGACGTTCTTTTCGTCAATTATGCCCTGGATGGTACCAACCTGCCCCTTGATACTCCCTATATCACCTTTCAGTTTATCCACTTCCGGTTTGTACTTGTCGTATTGCTGCAGAGAAAGTTCTATCTCGTTCAATATCCCGTTAAGCATCGCCTTTTCCTGGTTGAAAAAAAGCGCCGGGGTTATTGCTATGAGTCCTGCCATGATGGCAGAAAGGTAAATGTACGGGCGGTTGTGCCTGAATTCACGTACTCTTTCTATCTCTTCTGGAAGTATATTAAGATTTATGAAGGTCCTTGCGATTCTCCTGAGAGCAATGCCGCTAAGGACGGTAAATTCTATTTCCCTTTTCCTTAACTCGGCATATTCTTCATCAATCTCAAAATTTGAAAAAGGGGCAAAGTAGTACGTATTTATCCTGGCTTTTGCCTGCAGGAATTCCCTGAAGCCTTTCAATAAAACACTTTGACCGCAGAGATAAATCTCCTCAACCTCGGGGCCCTTCTGGGTAAAGCGCCAGTAGTCTATTGAATTCTGTATTTCCGTATGCAGGTTTTCAACATTGGGGGTGACAACAGGCATCTCCATCCCCCCTGCAATTTTTTTCCCTTCCGCTTCGGCAAAAGATAATGAATTTGCTTCGGCTATAGCGTTTGTTATGGTATCCCCTGAGGTGGTCAGAGAACGAATAAGAAGTTTCTCCTTGTGGTTGATAATCAGGTTTGAGGAAGTCGCACCTATTTCCAGAATCGCCTGGCATTTCTCCTGCGAGAACTGCGAGGAAAAAATAAATGAGTTAAGAATTGCGAACATATCCGTATCAAGAAACAGCGGGTCTATGCCGAGGCCGTGAAGACGCGACAGGAAATCGCTGATAAGGTCTTTTTTCACCGCTCCCAGCAGGATGTTGTAACTCTGGGGAGTTTCACTCAAAATCTGGAATTTCCACTCAACCATCTCGAGCGGAAAAGGTATCTGCTGCTGAACTTCATATTTCAGTATATCCCTGAGTTTCTTGATCGGGACCTTGGGGACGGTCAGTGTCCTGACCAGCACGCCCCTGCCAGGTAAAGAGGTATAAAATGTTTTTGACGGCTGGCTCTTTATGAAATTCTTGCCCTCTGTTCTTACGAAATCGTCTCTCTCTTCCGGAGAGACCGGAATACCTAATTCATCATAGTAACTGATTCTCGCTCTGTATCCCGAACTTTCAATATCACACACCCTTATCCTGGTACTCCCGATATCAACGGACAGTGCTCTTCTTCCGCCTATTTTCACCTTTACACCTCTTGGATTTTATCCAAAAAACTTATCCCCTTCAGGAAAATGAGTTGCGGGGGACCGATTTGAACGGCCGACCTCCAGGTTATGGGCCTGGCGAGCTACCACTGCTCCACCCCGCAATCCGTCATTTCCCCTCAAATAACGTTAAGAATATAAATTTTATGATACTGTATTACGTTTGTCAAGATTTTTTATCTCTTCTTTGATTTTTGTCTCAAGGAAGTCTATCTTGCTTCTGATTCTTTCCAGGTTCTCCTTTTCTTTCTTTGTCTTCTTTTCCATACCAACGATCTTCTCGTTTAACTCAATAATATACAGAATCAGCGTATCTATCCTGTCGAGAGCCGGATATTCCATTGCAAGCGTTTTCATCCGTCTTATGATATCCCTGTTTATCCTCTCTATCTCTTCCGAAGTAAGTCCTGATTGTATCTGATACTTCTTTCCGAATATGTCAAGAATCTCCACTTCCACCCCGCAGTTTCCCTTTTAGATTGGAATAAATGCCGTCTATGATTCTCTGTGAGAATTCCGACACCTCTTCAGACTCCAGGGTTTTTGACTGGGACCTGAAAATGACTGAAAAAGCCACGCTTATGCTTTGTTCAGGAATATTATCTCCTCTGTAGGAATCAAAAAATTCTATTTTTTCAACCGGCAGATTGAGTGAAAAAATGACATCTTCAATATCCTTCCACGCTATATCCTCCGGGAAAATGAAAGAAAAATCCCTGGTGGAAGAAGGAAATTTTGCCGGTTCTCTGAAAATGCCACCAAAGGATATCTTATCCATTAATTTTTCAATATACAGCTCACATGCATATACATTCTCCGTTTTCAAATTGTATATATTCTTAATCTCTTCGGACGGAACAAAAAGATTCCCTATTTCAATACCGCTGCAATAAATGCCGAGGTTCGCACCCGGGGAGAATATACCCGGCTGCACCCTGTAATCCATGTTCCTGATACCGCTTTTCTCAAGCAATTTTTCAATGTTGCCCTTCATAACGAAGAAATCTCCCGAGTTGACTGACAGGAAAGACAATCTGCACTCTTCGCCGAACGAACCTTCTTTTCGGTAAAAAACCTTCCCGAGTTCAAATATATCAAAACTCTTCACTTCATGGTTGATATTGAATACCGCCACTTCCATCATCTCCGGTATCAGACTGGTTCGCAAAAACCCCAGGCTGGCGGAAAGCGGGTTTTCTATCTCAACCGGAGAGTCTGCGCCGGAAATATCAGCATTGCCCCTTGATGTAATTCCCAGATTCACAACCTCCGTGAATCCGAGTCTTACCGCAACATCCCTGATGTGCTCCATGGTTTCAACCTCGGCGGAAGAAGGGGTGGGGGTTATCGAGGAAACAGGGATTGAAGAGGGGATTTCGGAATATTGCCTGTATTTTACGATCTCTTCAATGACGTCAACGTCATCCCTTATGTCTTTTCTGTAAACCGGGGGCTTCACAACATAGGATGCGCCTTTCTTCTTCACTTCAAAGTTCAGCTTATTCAGAGTTTTCTTTATGAACTTTCCTTCCACTTTGATTCCGGAAAGGCTGTTAACCCGGGCCATATCAAGATCAATGCAGGGCGATTCCTCATCCCTGCCTCCTTCTTCAGACAGGGACCCTATTTCTCCCTTGCATATTTCACGTGTCAAGAAGGTTGCCCGAACCATGCCTTCCTCGGAACAATCCCTGTCTATCCCCCTTTCGAAACGCGCAGATGATTCAGTGGCAAGCCCCAGCTTTCTGCTTCCCCTGCGGACGATTACCGGATTGAAAACAGCGCTTTCTATCAGGATGTTTTTCGTACCTTGCGTAACCTCCGAATTCTCGCCTCCCATAATACCTGCAAGTGCCACAACCTTTCTTGAGTCGGCTATTACCAGGACACTCTCGTCAAGATCCCTCTTCCTGCCGTCTATCGTTATGAGTATTTCACCTTTCCTGGCCCGTCTCACCTCTACCCCCCCCTCAATCTTGTCAAGGTCAAACATATGAAGGGGCTGTCCTATCTCGGCCATAACAAAATTTGATATATCAACAACGTTCAAACTGCTCCTGTAGCCGAGTTTCTCAATGCTCTCCCTCAGCCATCCGGGATGACCTGCCGTGCTTATATTTTTTATAAGCCTGCAGGAGTAATAGAAACAGTCATTTTCGTTTTCAATCCTCACGGGAAGTTTTTCAGAAAGTGTCTCTTTGAACCCGCTTTCAGGCATTTTCAGGGAGTGTGCGATAAAAGGCATGATTTCCCTCGCAACTCCGGTCAGACTCAACAGATCACCCCGGTTTGCCGGAGTCTCAAGTTCAAATATGATATCTTCCTTTGCGTCTTCCGTTATCACCGGATTCAGGCCGAGCATTTCAAAATACCCGATCAGGTCTTTTCTATCCACAGGCCCGTCAATGTATCTTGATATCAGTTTGTACGAGTATCTCAATTCGGAGATCCTCCTTCCTTTTCACCGTATCCGATTTCTCCCCGTACAGGGTGGAGAAACGGTGACGGAAAATCCCTTTCTTACGAAAATTGCCTGATAAATCTTATGTCGTTCTGGAAAAAATACCTTATGTCCGTGATGCCGAATTTTATGATTGCCAGTCGCTCAATACCCATGCCGAAAGCAAAACCCGTGAACCTGTTCGTATCATAACCCACGTTCCTGAACACCTGCGGATGGACCATGCCGCAACCGAGGATTTCTATATATCCGTTATCATGGCACGTTGAACATCCCTTGCCCTTGCAGATGTTGCAGGACATGCTCACCTCGGCGCTCGGTTCCGTGAAAGGGAAAAAAGACGGGGTGAATTTCACCTTCACGCTGTCACCGAACATCCTGGTTATGAAATGTGTAAGTATCCCCTTGAGGTGCGAAAAATTTATCCCTTCGTCAACCATCAATCCTTCCATCTGGTGGAAGACCGGGCTGTGGGTGGAATCTACATCATCTCTCCTGAAACATTTCCCCACAGCAACTATTCTGAATGGCGGGGACGTCTTTTCCATTATTCTTACCTGTACCGGACTGGTGTGTGTTCTCAGCACGACTTTTTCTTTTTCACTCACGTAGAATGTATCCCACACATCCTTTGAAGGATGTTCCGCGGGTATGTTGAGCGCCTCAAAATTGTAATAGTCGGTCTCTATCTCGGGTCCGGCAACAATTCCGAATCCCATCTCTGAAAAAATTGCCGTCATTTCCCTGGTAACCAGCGTTACAGGATGAAGTGCCCCGAACCTCGGATTTCTGCCCGGGAAGGAGAGATTTATTATCTTCCCGGTTTTTCTGCCCAGTCTTGTTTTCCTTTCTTCATAAATGCCGAGAAGATTGTTTTTCAGGTCGTTAATCTCCGCTCCGATCTTTCTTTTTTCCTCTGTGGAGAATTCCGCGAGACGGGAGAAAAGACCGTTTATTTCGCCTTTCCTTCCAAGATATTCCGTCTTCCAGTTCTCCAGGCCGTTTGTATCTGTCAGGATATCCAGCTCTTCAAAGGCCTTTTTCCGGATATTCTCTATATCGGACTTTATCTGTTCATAATCCATACAGACCGTGCCTCCTCGCATATTCAATAACCCTGTCGGGAACTAAATATTTTACAGTCTTTCCCTCCAAAAAACAATTTCTTATGCGTGAAGAAGATATCTCCATCAGGGGGGAATTGATGAATCTGTATCTCAAAAAGGGGATTTCCGGAATTCTTCGCGGTCCCTTTTTCAGTCTGGGGGCAACAAGAAAAACCGTTTTTCTTACAAGACTTCTGTATCTATGCCACGTGAGCAGGTCGCAAAACGCATCCTCTCCGGTTATGAAGTATATCTCCGTATCAGGATTCTCAATTTCTATCAATGAAATTGTATCGTATGTATAGGAAGGCTTATCCCTTTTTATTTCAATGTCACAGACTTCAAAATACCTGTTTCCCGCCACGGCTATTCTGACCATCTCAAATCTCTGTTCCGCCGGAACGAAGGTCCTCTTCCCGTGAGGGGGAATACCCGAGGGAATAAACAGGATTTTGTTCAGGCAAAATTCTTCCCTTGCTTTTTCAGCAATGACAAGATGTCCTGTATGAACAGGGTCAAACGTCCCTCCCATGATTCCTATTTTTTTACTGGCGGATTTGACCATTGCCGTGGACCAGATATTTATAGGTGGTAAGTTCTTCAAGACCCATGGGGCCCCGAGCGTGTATTTTATCCGTGCTTATGCCGATCTCGGCACCCATCCCGAATTCGCCTCCGTCGGTAAACCTGGTGGAAGCGTTATGAAAAAGGGCGGCTGCGTCCACTTCCCTGAAAAATCTGGAGGCTGTCTCTCCGTTATCGGTAATGATTGCTTCGGAATGCATCGTGCCGTAACGGTTGATGTGCTCTATCGCAGATTCAACCGTATCAACCACTCTTATTGACACTATGAGATCCAGGTATTCGGTACTCCAGTCTTCCTCGGTGGCCGCCCTTATTCCATGCAGAATCTCCCGGGTTTTCTCACAGCCCCTGATTTCAACATTCGCCTCTTTGAACAATCTTGCCATCTCTGGAAGGAATCTGTCCGCTATCTCCCGGTGGACAAGAAGAGTCTCCATGGCATTGCAGGTTCCAGGTCTCTGAACTTTTGCATTCAGGGACACCTTCCATGCCATATCCATACTGGCGTCCTTATCCACATATGTATGGCAGACACCCTTGTAGTGTTTTATTACGGGTATCAGGCTGTTCTCAACAACCGTACGTATGAGAGATTCTCCACCTCTGGGAATTATGAGGTCAATGTACCTGTAAAGCGATAACAGGTATTTTACAGAACTTCTGCCGCCTTCGGTTATCAGGTTAAGCATATTTTCAGAAAGTCCCGCCTGCCCAAGGCATTCTTTCATTATCTCAGCAAGCACACGATTGGAATATTTTGCTTCTTTGCCTCCCCTCAGAATAACGCCGTTACCGGACTTAAGGCACAGGATGCCGGCCTCAACCGTAACATCTGGCCTTGATTCGTATATGATCCCTATGACACCTATGGGACTTCTCACCCTTTCTATTCGCAGACCGTTCGGCCTGGTGGTTTCCCAGATCTTTTTACCCACGGGGTCAGGGAGGGTCCTTACAACATCTATGCCCTCAAGCATCCTGTCTATTCTCTCTTCGTTCAGAGTCAACCTGTCAATGAAAGAACTGGAACAGCCGCTCCTGCGTGCCCTGTATAGATCCTTTTTATTTGCAGCCAGGATTCTGTCCTTTGCCCTGCCGAGGTTATCCTGCAATATTGATAGAAAACCATCCTTCATGGGGGTGTTATAATTCAACGCCCGTACGGAATCTTCCTTTGTTCTCCTTACCTTCTCAAGAATTCTTTCCTTCCACTCCATTGTTCTGTTCCCCGTACTATCTGCTACTTTCTGCCCGGGACAAAAACCGTTCCGATGTTTTTACCGCTGAACACTTCCTTCACGCTCCACATCTTTTTTCCGTTCAATATGACGCAGAACAATCCCCTTTCAGTTACATATCTTGCCGCGGATATTTTGCTCTTCATGCCGCCGATGCCCTGCCTGGAAGGAGTCCCTTTGTCAGCAATGTCCTGTATCCGGGAAAAGTCATCAACAAAACTGATGACTTCGCATCTGCCCGTTCTCTTTGGGTCGCGCATGTGCAAACCGTCCACATCTGTTATGATGACCAGCATGTCAGCCGAAACGAGTTCCGCTACAAGAGCGGCAAGGGTATCATTATCACCCAGTTTTATCTCTTCCACCGCAACGCTGTCATTTTCGTTTATTATCGGAATGACGCTGAGATTGAGAAGCGTCCTGATCGTCTCCCCGGCATTTCTCTTCCTTGCAGGAACGGTGAAAACATCCCTTGTGAGCAAGATCTGTCCCACATTTATCCCCTCTTCCCTGAACAGCCGTTCATAAATCCTCATCAGGCGGCTCTGCCCTATGCTTGCGGCAGCCTGCAGTCGGTCAATCTGAGCGGGTCTCTTTTCCCATCCGAGAACCTGCATACCCGCAGCAATTGCTCCTGACGTCACGATTATAACCTCGGAATTCTTTTCCTTTATCAAATAACAGATCTGCTGTACCAGATGCTCAATGACGGATATGTCAAGCCTGTTATTGGGCGAGGTCAGAACCTGTGTGCCTATCTTGATAACAATCCTCTTGCCACCCCTAAATATTCTCTCTCTTTCCATCAAGATCTTCCCGTGTTTTCCTGATAACATCCAGTTTCCTTTTCAGTTCTTCGCAGGTACCTGTCTCCACAACCTTCCTTATCTCGGAAAGCGCTTTCTCAAATTCTGACATCCATGCCCCAATATTCTCGCGATTCGCAATGAATATCTCGGCCCACATCTCAGGGCTGCTCTTGCCAATTCTCGTCGTATCAAGAAAACCCGCGCCTATGCAGTTAAGCAGTGTTTCCATATCTCCCGCTTTTCTCAGAAGTTCAATCAATGTGTAAACCACGAGATGCGGCACATGACTTGTCAGGGCAACAACCCTGTCATGATGAGCGGGAGACAGAAAAACCGGGATTGACCCGAGACTTTCCCAGAAATCCTTCACACTTGCAACATTCTCTTTCCTGGTGTATTCGCACGGGGTTATTATAACAACTTTCTTTTCAAAAAGACTTTCCTTTACCGCATCTATACCGCTCCTATCAGAACCTGTCATGGGATGGGAACCAACGAAATTTGCATCTTTGCCCAGTATTTCACTGGCATCATTCACTATCTTCTCCTTCACGCTTGCCACGTCAGTAACAAGAAGTTCCGGCCTGTTTTTTTTGATCCTGGAAAAATATTCTCTCATGACATTTATCGGCGTGGCCATTATCAGAAAATCCAGGTTCTGCAAACCTTCTTCAAAATTCGCGAAGTATTCGTCAATCAATCCCTGCGTTTTTGCTTTTTCCAGAGTGGACACTCTTCGGCTGAACCCCGTAACGCTCAACGCAATCCCTCTCTTTTTGATTTCAAGAGCCAGAGAGCCGCCTATCAAACCCAGACCTGCAATACCTATATTCCTGAATTTGCCCATAGCGAAAAAAGGTTCGGATTACTTTTTGGAGTTGCTGTCAAAAAACTTTAACAGTTCCACGGGCAAGGGGAACAGTATCGTTGAGTTCTTCTCGGCCGCAATTTCCGCGGCGGTCTGGAGAAATCTCAACTGGACGGCTATCGGCTCGGAAGCAAGAATCTTTGCCGCTTCCATGAGTTTCTGGGATGCCTGATATTCCCCTTCTGCATTAATAACCCGTGCCCGCCTGTCCCTTTCAACCTCCGCCTGTCTTGCCATGGAACGCTTCATTGTTTCGGGAAGTTCCACCTCTTTTATTTCAACTATGCTTACTTTTATTCCCCAGGGATCTGTCTGTTCGTCTATTATCTGCTGCAACTGCTGGTTCACAGTATCCCTTTCGGAGAGAATCTGGTCAAGTTCAAACTGTCCTGCAATTCCCCTCAAGGTTGTCTGGGCGAGTTGCATGGTCGCAAGATGATAGTTTTCAACAGAAACGATGGCCTTTGACGGATCCATGACCCTGAACCAGACAACAGCATTTATCTTTATGGGAACATTGTCTTTGGTCATAACCTCCTGCGGCGTGACATCAAACGTGACCGTCCGCAGACTTATCTTTACCATCCTTTCAACCATCGGTATGATAAAGAAAAGCCCCGGTCCTCTTGCCCCACCAAGACGCCCAAGTCTGAATATGACGCCTCTCTCGTATTCGTTCACCACCCTGATCGCGTTGGCAAGAAAAATAAACACAATTATCCCGATGACCAGAATTCCCGTACCCATATTATTACCCCCTTGTTTTTTTA